>NZ_JBHVYI010000011.1:0-129318 GCF_042880975.1 Streptomyces sp. NPDC058289 | reverse complement strand
CCCCCTGGGGCTCCGCCCCAGACCCCGGTCCTCAAACGCCGGACGGCTGAAAGACAGGGCCGAAACTGAACCGGAGCCCCGAAAGGCCAAACCCCGGCGGGGCTGGAGTCGAAGGGGTCGGGCCCGCCGGGTCGGGGACGGGGACGGGGTGGGGTGTCGGCCGGGACGTAAAGCGTGATGTGTGGCGCCGGAGCACGCCGCGCCCTGTCCACGTAGGGCACAGGGCGCCTAAATCATGCAGTCCAGGCCGACACCCCACCCCGGCCCCGGCACCGACCCACCCTCCGCAGCCGGCGCACAACCACTTACACGTACACACAGACACCAGCCACACCCCAGCCCCGCCGGCGCTTGAGGCGCAGGGGCCCGGGGACCGGTCCCCGGCAAGGCAGGGGCAGCGCGACTCGGTTACCCCGCCCCGTACAACCCGGACGTGAGCCGCCGTCCGGGAACCACCCGTCCGGCCTGAAGGATCGGCCACCGACCCCCCGTTCGGAGCCCCGCCGCGTGCAACCCCGGCGAGCCGCCCGGATGGTGGACGAAAGCCCCGACCCCCACCCCACCACACCCCACCCGACCGGCAGGAGCCCCGATGTCCCTCCGCCCCCGCAAGGCCTTCCTGACCTGTGCCGCCGCCATATCCCTCGGCCTGGCCGCCATCGCCCCCGCCCACGGCGTCGACGGCCCCGCTCCCGACCCGAGGAACGCGAAGGCGATGCGCGACATGGCCACGGCGATCCGCGTGTCGGCCAAGTACGCGGACGAGCAGGAGGCCCTGAAGGACGGGTACGTGCCGCACGGCGAGGCCTGCATGACCAACCCCTTCGGGGTGGGCGCCATGGGCTACCACTACGTCAAGGAGTCCTACTGGGGCTCGACGGATCCCAGCAAGCCGGCGGCGCTGCTCTACAGCACCGAGAAGGACAAGCACGGCCGCCGCAAGCTGGAGGCCGTGGAGTGGATGTCCGTCGACCGGGACCAGGACTTCAAGACCACCGACGACCGCCCGAGCATGTTCGGCCTGCCCTTCGACGGACCCATGCCGGGCCACTGGGCGGGGATGCCGAAGCACTACGACCTCCACCTGTGGGCGTACCGCGACAACCCGGCCGGCCGCTTCCACAACTGGAACCCCGCCCTGACCTGCCCCGCCAAGCCCGGCACCCCGACGAAGCCCACCGACGCCCACGACCACGGCCACTAGGGCCTGTCGTCAAACTCCCTCCCGCTCCTCCACCTCCTCAAAGAGGGCTGAGCGCGTTCAATTTGCTAGTGACAACGGCCCCCCGACCAGGGATCATGGCCAGCGTCTCTGTGGATTCTCATGCGCCTGATGCCCTTGGGGGGGATGGGCCGTTCCGCGCGTCATGCAGTGCCGCACCGAACCGAGATCCGCACAGCCCCTTTCCTGAAGGAAACAGCTAGTGCGTCCTACTCGTACGGGGGTCCTGCTCACCGCGGGCCTCGTCACCGCCCTCGGCACCCCGGCGGTTTCCGCCGCGGCTGCTCCGGCGGACCTGTTCGTGAACAACGGCACGAACTCCAACTGCTCCGACACCCGCCCCGGCGCCGGTACGCAGAGCACCCCGTTCTGCAATGTCCTGTCGGCGGCCAAGGCCGCCGAAGCCGGCCAGACCGTACGGATCACGCCGGGCTCCTACGCCGGGCCCGTCACGGTGACCCGCTCCGGAGAGCCGGGCAAGCCGATCACCTTCACCTCCGCGTCCGGGACTTCCGGTAGCTCCTCGAAGGTGGTCCTGATCGATCCGCTGACCGTCGACGGCGCCTCCCACGTGGTGTTCCGTGGGATCACCGTGGCACGTCCCACCAAGGTCGAGCATTCCAGCAACATCGTCGTAGAAGCGTCCGAACTCCGCGAGCTCGTGATCGGTGCGGGAAGCGCGGACGTACGAGTCAGCCAGAGCAACTTCGCCGTCGCCACCCAGATCGAAGCCGGCGCCCAGCGCACGGTCCTCAACCGCAACATCGTCCGCACCAGCGCTTCCCGGCCCGCGATCTCCGTAGTGGACGCCCCCGGCACGGTCCTCGCCAACAACACCGTCGTCGGATTCTGCGGTGGGGGCATCTCGGTCAGTGGCGGTTCCACCGGATCCTCGGTGTTCAACAACGCCGTCTCCGCCCAGAGCCCCCTGTCCTCCTGCAAGACGTCCGCCGTACCCCGCCACGGTCTCGTGGTGGCGCAGAGCGCGGAGGCCGGCACTCGCGCCGACTTCAACGTCGTCAGGCTCCAGCCGGGTGTCACGGCAGCTCCTTACAACTGGGCGGGCACCGACTACACGACCCTCGCGGAGTTCCGGACGGCGACCGGCCAGGGTTCGCGCGACATCCTGAACCCGGCGGACATCGACGCCGCGCTCGTCGACTCCGCCGACGCGACGGCGCCGGGCGCGCTGACCTCGCCCGACATCAAGGGGTTCGGCCCGATCGACAACCCCCTCGTGGCCAACACCGGCAAGGACGACGGGTTCCTCGACCGCGGCGCCATCGAGGCCAACGACGGCCTGACCAGCGTCTCCATGTCGGTCGCCCAGGCTTGGGCGCCGGTGGGCACCACGGTGGAGGTGCAGGCCGCGTCGGACAGCAAATGGCCCGCCGAGATGACGTACAGCGTGGACTTCGGTGACGGGAGCACCCCGGTCCGGACCCGACAGGGTGAGGGCCTCGCCTCGCACGTCTACGGCTCTCCGTGCGCGTGCGTGGTCAAGGTGACCGCCACCAACGCGACCGGGAAGAAGGTCTTCGCGGAGCAGCCGGTCAAGGTGACCGCCGCCGGCCCGCTGACGACGGCCTTCACCGCCACGCCGGTCCTGCCGGTCTCGGACAGTCCGAGCGAGCGCATCTCCCCGCTGACCGTCCAGTTCGACCCGTCGGCCACGGCGGCGCCGTGGCCGTTGAGCCGCGCCGACGTGGACTTCGGTGACGGCACCACCGAGCGCGTCTCCGACCTGTCCGAGCTCAGGCACACCTACCGGTCCCCGGGTGCCTACACGGTGACTCTCACCGCGCTGGACTCCAAGGGCGCCCAGTCCGCCTCCAAGCGCACGGTCAAGGTCGACTACGCGCCGTCCGGCTACGTCCCCGTCGGGCCGTACCGGATCGGCGACAGCCGGGACGACACCCCCTCCATGCCGGGCGGCGCACCCTTCTCGATGCAGGTGCCAAGGGGTCTCGACCGGCCCGAGTTCCCGATCTCAGGCGGCGTGAGCGCTGTCGTCCTCAACGTGACCGTCACCGGCGCCTCGGAAGACACCCACCTCACCGTCTGGCCCGCGGACCAGCCCCGCCCCGCCACCTCGAACGTCAACGTCCGCGCCGGCGCCACCACGTCCAACACCGTCACGGTCCCCGTCGGCGGCGGCCTGGACGCGGTCCTGGCGCAGCTCAACTCCGGCGCGGCGTCGATCATCGTGGACTTCGTCGGCTACTACCAGCCCAACATCGGGCAGCGCTTCTCCCCGCTCGCCCCGACCCGCGTCCTGGACACCCGTACGACCGGCGGCGCACTGCCCGGCGGCAAGACCCGCACGGTCAAGGTCGCGGGCGTCAACGGCATCCCCGCCGACGCCAAGGCGGTCGCCCTGAACCTGACGGGCACGGGGGCGAAGGAGCAGGCGCACGTGATCGCCTACCCCGACCCGGCCAAGCGCCCCACCACGTCGAACCTGAACGTGGAGCCGGGCAAGGACAAGTCCAACCAGGCCATCGTCCCCGTCGGCCCGAACGGCACCATCACGCTCTTCACCAACACCGGCTCCACCCACCTGGTCCTCGACGCGGTCGGCTACTACGGCAAGGACGGCAAGACCCTCTTCACCCCGGCCGTCCCCAAGCGCCTGGCCGACACCCGCACCACCGGCAAGGTCGCCCCGGGCGCCACGACCACGGTCTCCGGCCTCCCGGCCAACGCCGTCGGCGCGGTCCTGAACGTCACCGCGACCGACACCACCGGCCCCGGCTTCCTCACCGCGTACGCCTTCGGCGCCACCCGCCCCGGCGCCAGCAGCCTCAACACCCTCCCCGGCGTCACGGTCCCGAACCACGTCATGACCCCCGTCGGGACCGGCGGCAAGGTCAGCATCTTCAACAGCTACGGCGGCCCCAACCACGTGATCACCGACCTCCTCGGCTACTTCACCCAGCCGTAGGAGCACCCGGCACGGCAAAGGGCCCGGCCCCCTGAGGGGGCCGGGCCCTTTCGCGTCCGGGAGGACGGTCAGCGCACGAACGTGCTCGCGCTGCCCGCCAGGTCCAGGAAGTACTGCGGGGCCACGCCCAGCACCACCGTGACGGCGACGCCCACCGCGATCGTCGTCATCGTCAGCGGGGACGGGACGGCGACCGTGGGGCCGTCCGCCTTCGGCTCGCTGAAGAACATCAGGACGATCACCCGGATGTAGAAGAACGCGGCGATCGCGGACGAGATGACACCGACCACGACCAGCGCTCCCGCGCCGCCCTCCGCCGCCGCCTTGAACACGGCGAACTTGCCGGAGAAGCCGGAGGTCAGCGGGATGCCCGCGAAGGCCAGCAGGAAGACCGCGAAGACCGCCGCCGTCAGCGGCGAACGACGGCCCAGCCCCGCCCACTTGGACAGGTGCGTGGCCTCGCCGCCCGCGTCGCGCACCAGCGTGACCACCGCGAAGGCGCCGATCGTCACGAAGGAGTACGCGCCCAGGTAGAAGAGGACGGACTGGACGCCCTCCGCCGAGGTGGCGATCACACCGGCCAGGATGAAGCCGGCGTGCGCGATCGAGGAGTAGGCGAGGAGCCGCTTGACGTCGGTCTGGGTCACGGCGATGACCGCGCCGGCCAGCATCGTGACGATCGCGACGCCCCACATGACCGGCCGCCAGTCCCACCGCAGGCCGGGCAGCACCACGTACAGCAGGCGCAGGAGGGCGCCGAACGCCGCCACCTTCGTCGCCGCCGCCATGAAGCCGGTGACCGGGGTGGGGGCGCCCTGGTAGACGTCCGGGGTCCACATGTGGAAGGGGACCGCGCCGACCTTGAAGAGCAGGCCCATCAGGATCAGTGCGCCGCCGATCAGGAGCAGCGCGTCGTTGCCCATGGTGTCGGCGAGCGCCGGGTCGATGTTCGCCACGGTGCCGTCGACGACCTCCGCGATCGCCGCGTAGGAGACCGAGCCGGCGTACCCGTAGACGAGCGCGATGCCGAAGAGGAGGAAGGCGGAGGAGAAGGCGCCGAGCAGGAAGTACTTGACGGCCGCCTCCTGCGACATCAGCCGCTGGCGGCGGGCGACGGCGCAGAGCAGGTACAGCGGGAGGGAGAAGACCTCCAGGGCCACGAACAGCGTCAGCAGGTCGTTGGCCGCGGGGAAGATCAGCATCCCGGCGACCGCGAACAGGGCCAGCGGGAAGACCTCGGTGGTGGTGAAGCCCGCCTTGACGGCTTCCTTCTCGCTCTCGCTGCCCGGTACGGACGCCGCCTGCGCGGCGAAGGAGTCCACCCGGTTGCCGTGGGCGGCCGGGTCCAGGCGCCGCTCCGCGAAGGTGAAGATCGCCACGACCGAGGCCAGGATGATGGTGCCCTGCAGGAAGAGCGCCGGTCCGTCGACGGCCACGGCGCCCATGGCCGCGATGTGTGCCTTGGAGCTGCCGTACCCGCCGGCGGCGAGTCCGACGACCGCCGCGAAGGCCGAGGCCAGTGCGGCCACGGCGAGGAACACCTGCGTGTAGTAACGGCCCTTGCGCGGCACGAAGGCCTCGACGAGGACTCCGATGATCGCCGCGCCCAGCACGATGAGCGTGGGCGAGAGCTGGGCGTACTCGATGTGCGGGGCCGGGATCTTGTCGATCGGCGCCGCGGCCGCCAGGTTCGGCAGCAGGCTCTGGGCAGCAGTCAGGGTGCTCACTTCGACTCCTCCCCGTTCTCGGTGTGCTTCGCCTCGACAGCCACCTCGGGCTTCGGGTCCGTCTGCTTGACGTCCGACATGGTGTGCTTCACCGCCGGGTTGACGATGTCGGTCAGGACCTTCGGGTAGACGCCCAGACCGATCAGCAGCGCGATCAGCGGGGCGACCACCAGGACCTCCCGCAGGCGCAGGTCCGGCATGGTGCGGACCTCCTCCTTGACCGGGCCGGTCATGGTGCGCTGGTAGAGGACCAGCGTGTAGAGCGCCGCCAGCACGATGCCGAAGGTGGCGATGATGCCGACGACCGGGTACCGGGCGAACGTGCCGACCAGGACCAGGAACTCGCTGACGAACGGGGCGAGGCCCGGGAGCGACAGGGTGGCCAGGCCGCCGATCAGGAAGGTGCCGGCCAGGACCGGGGCCACCTTCTGCACGCCGCCGTAGTCGGCGATGAGCCGGGAGCCGCGCCGCGAGATCAGGAAGCCGGCGACCAGCATGAGCGCCGCCGTCGAGAGCCCGTGGTTGACCATGTACAGCGTCGCGCCCGACTGCCCCTGGGAGGTCATCGCGAAGATGCCCAGGATGATGAAGCCGAAGTGCGAGATGGAGGCGTACGCCACCAGCCGCTTGATGTCGCGCTGCCCACAGGCGACCAGCGCGCCGTAGACGATGCTGATCAGGGCCAGGACCAGGATCACCGGCGTGGCCCACTTGCTGGCCTCGGGGAAGAGCCCGAGGCAGAAGCGCAGCATCGCGAAGGTGCCGACCTTGTCGACGACGGCGGTGATCAGGACGGCGACCGGGGCCGTGGCCTCGCCCATCGCGTTCGGCAGCCAGGTGTGCAGCGGCCACAGCGGGGCCTTCACCGCGAAGGCGAAGAAGAAGCCGAGGAACAGCATCCGCTCGGTGTTGGTCGCCATGTCGAGCGTGCCCGCGGCGCGGGCGGCGGTGATCTCCTGGAGCGAGAAGTTCCCGGCGACCACGTAGAGCCCGATGACGGCGGCCAGCATGATCAGGCCGCCGACCAGGTTGTAGAGGAGGAACTTGACCGCCGCGTACGAGCGCTGCGCGGCCGCGTTCTCGTCCGACCCGGAGTGGGCCCGGTCCCCGAAGCCGCCGATGAGGAAGTACATCGGGATGAGCATGGCTTCGAAGAAGATGTAGAAGAGGAAGACGTCGGTGGCCTCGAAGGAGATGATCACCATCGCCTCGACCAGCAGGATCAGGGCGAAGAAGCCCTGGGTCGGCCGCCAGCGCGAGTTGGCCGGAGATTCGCTCTCCACCGGGTCGGCGTCGTGCCAGCCGGCCGCGATCACGAAGGGGATCAGCAGCGCGGTGAGTGCGATCAGCACGACCCCGATGCCGTCGACGCCCAGTTCGTAGCGGACGCCGAAGTCGGCGATCCAGGAGCGCGATTCGGTGAGCTGGTAGCGGTCGCCACCGGGCTCGAAGCGGACCGCGACGAGCACGGCCAGGGCCAGGGTCGCCAGCGAGAAGAACAGGGCGAGCCATTTGGCGGCGGTCCGGCGGGCGGCCGGGACGGCCGCCGTCAGGATCGCACCGACCGCGGGGACCGCGGCCGTCACCGTCAGAAGCGGGAAACTCATCTCACACCGCCCTCATCAGCAGGGTCGCGGCGATCAGGATCGCCGTGCCCCCGAACATCGAGACCGCGTAGCTGCGGGCGTAGCCGTTCTGCAGCTTGCGCAGCCGGCCCGACAGCCCGCCGACTCCGGCGGCCGTCCCGTTGACCACGCCGTCGACCAGGCTGTGGTCGACGTAGACGAGGGAGCGGGTCAGGTGCTCCCCGCCGCGGACCAGGACCACGTGGTTGAAGTCGTCCTGGTAGAGGTCCCGTCGGGCCGCCCGGGTGAGGAGCGAGCCGCGCGGGGCGATGACCGGGACGGGCTTCCTGCCGTACATCGCCCAGGCGAGGGCGACGCCGAGGACGAGGACCACCATGGTGGCCAGCGTCACCGTCAGCGCGCTGATCGGCGGGTGGCCGTGCTGGTGTCCGGTGACGGGCTCCAGCCAGTGCAGGAAGCGGTCGCCGATCCCGAAGAAGCCGCCCGCGAAGACCGAGCCGAAGGCCAGGATGATCATCGGGATGGTCATGGACTTCGGGGACTCGTGCGGGTGGGGAAGCTCCCCGGGGTGCGCGTCGGCGCCCGGCTCGACACCGGGGGTCGTGGCCGGGTCCGGCGCCGGCTGCCAGCGCTTCTCGCCGAAGAAGGTGAGGAGCATGACGCGGGTCATGTAGAAGGCGGTGATCGCCGCGCCGAGCAAGGTCACCCCGCCGAGGATCCAGCCCTGGGTGCCGCCCTTGGCGAAGGCGGCCTCGATGATCATGTCCTTGGAGAAGAAGCCCGACAGGCCCGGGAACCCGATGATGGCGAGGTACCCCAGCCCGAAGGTCACGAAGGTCACCGGCATGTACTTCCGCAGACCGCCGTACTTGCGCATGTCGACCTCGTCGTTCATCCCGTGCATCACGGAACCGGCGCCGAGGAAGAGGCCCGCCTTGAAGAACCCGTGCGTGACCAGGTGCATGATCGCGAACACGTACCCGATGGGGCCGAGGCCGGCCGCCAGGATCATGTAGCCGATCTGCGACATCGTCGAGCCCGCGAGGGCCTTCTTGATGTCGTCCTTCGCGCAACCGACGATCGCACCGAAGAGGAGCGTGACGGCACCGACCACGACGACCGCGGTCTGCGCGTCCGGCGCCCCGTTGAAGATGGCTCCCGAGCGGACGATCAGGTAGACGCCGGCGGTGACCATGGTCGCCGCGTGGATGAGGGCCGAGACCGGGGTCGGGCCCTCCATCGCGTCGCCGAGCCAGGACTGCAGCGGCACCTGGGCCGACTTGCCGCACGCGGCGAGCAGCAGCATCAGGGCGATCGCCGTCAGCTTGCCCTCGCCGGCCTCGGACACCGAGCCGAGGACCGGGCCGAAGGCGAAGGTTCCGAAGGTGGTGAACATCAGCATGATGGCGATCGAAAGGCCCATGTCGCCGACCCGGTTGACCAGGAAGGCCTTCTTCGCGGCGGTGGCCGCGCTGGGCTTGTGCTGCCAGAAGCCGATGAGGAGGTACGAGGCGAGGCCCACGCCCTCCCAGCCGACGTACAGCAGGAGGTAGTTGTCGGCGATGACCAGGAGCAGCATCGCGGCGACGAAGAGGTTGAGGTAGCCGAAGAAGCGGCGGCGGCGCTCGTCGTGCTCCATGTATCCGATGGAGTACACGTGGATGAGCGTGCCCACCCCGGAGATCAGCAGGACGAAGGTCATCGACAGCTGGTCGAGCTGGAAGCCGATGTCGGCCTGGAAGCCCTCCACCGGGATCCAGCTGAACAGCCGCTGGTGGAAGGTCCGGTCCTCGGCGCCCTTGCCGAGCATGTCGGCGAAGAGGGTGAGGCCGATGCCGAAGGAGACGGCGGCGAGCACGGTGCCGATCCAGTGGCCGGTCTTGTCGAGACGGCGGCCGCCGCAGAGCAGCACCACCGCTCCGAGCAGGGGCGCTGCTACCAGCAGCGCGATCATGTTCTCCACAGCGACCCCTTACAGCTTCATCAGGCTGGCGTCGTCGACCGAGGCCGAGTGGCGGGTACGGAACAGCGACACGATGATCGCGAGGCCCACCACGACCTCGGCGGCGGCGACGACCATCGTGAAGAACGCGATGATCTGGCCGTCGAGGTTGCCGTGCATCCGGGAGAAGGTGACGAAGGCGAGGTTGCAGGCGTTGAGCATGAGCTCCACGCACATGAACAGCACGATCGCGTTCTTCCGGATCAGGACTCCCGCCGCCCCGATGGTGAACAGCAGCGCGGACAGGTACAGGTAGTTGACCGGGTTCACTTCGAAGCCTCCTCACGGCCGAGCCGCTCGGACGACCGCTGCTCCAGGGCCTTCAGGTCGTCCAGGGCCTTGCCGGAGACGTCCCTGATCTGGCCGCGGGCACGCAGCGTCTGGTTGACGGTGAGCTCGGAGGGGGTGCCGTCCGGCAGCAGGCCCGCGACGTCCACGGCGTTGTGCCGGGCGTAGACGCCGGGTGCGGGCAGCGGCGGGAGCTGTACGCCCTCGCGTACGCGGCGCTCGGCGAGTTCGCGCTGGGTGGCGGCCCGCTCGGTGCGCTCGCGGTGGGTGAGCACCATCGCACCGACGGCCGCCGTGATCAGCAGGGCGCCGGTGATCTCGAAGGCGAACACGTACTTGGTGAAGATCAGCGTGGCCAGGCCCTCGACGTGCCCGCCGGAGTTGATCCGGCCGAGTCCGTTGAAGTGGGTGAGCTTGGCGTTGGCGATGCCCGCGATGAGCAGGATGCCGAAGCCGAGCCCGCACAGGACGGCGAGCCAGCGCTGTCCCTTGATGGTCTCGGTCAGCGAGTCCGCGGCGGTGACGCCGACGAGCATGACGACGAAGAGGAAGAGCATCATGATCGCGCCGGTGTAGACGACGACCTGGACGATGCCGAGGAAGTACGCCCCGTTGGCGAGGTAGAAGACCGCCAGGATGATCATCGTCCCGGCCAGGCTCAGCGCGCTGTGCACGGCCTTCTTCATCAGGATCGTGGCCAGCGCGCCGATGACGGCGACCGTGCCGAGGATCCAGAACTGGGCCGCCTCACCGGTGGAGGTGAGGGTGGCGGCCGCGGCGACGGCGCTCATGCCCCCACCCCCTCGGAAGCGTCTTCGGGAGCGACCTCGCCCTTGGAGACGGCCACCTGGCGGACCGTGCCGGGAGCCGCCCCGGTCACCAGCCCGCGGTAGTAGTCCGTGTCCTCGGTGCCCGGGAAGATCGAGTGCGGGGCCTCGACCATGCCCTCGGTGAGCCCGGAGAGCAGCTGCTCCTTGGTGTAGATGAGCGCTTCGCGGCTGGAGTCGGCCAGTTCGAACTCGTTCGTCATGGTCAGCGCCCTGGTCGGGCACGCCTCGACGCACAGCCCGCACAGGATGCAGCGGGCGTAGTTGATCTGGTAGACCCGGCCGTACCGCTCACCCGGGGAGTAGCGCTCCTCCTCGGTGTTGTCCGCGCCCTCGACGTAGATCGCGTCGGCGGGACAGGCCCAGGCGCACAGCTCGCACCCGATGCACTTCTCCAGACCGTCCGGGTGGCGGTTGAGCTGGTGCCGCCCGTGGAAGCGGGGTGCGGTGGTCTTTTCCTGCTCCGGGTACTGCTCGGTGAGGCGCTTCTTGAACATGGCCTTGAAGGTCACGCCGAAGCCGGCCACCGGGTTCTGCCACTTCTCGCCCTGCTCGGCGTCAGACTTGTCAGACATTCTCAGCACCCTCCTCTCGGTCACTGTCAGTATTCGCCGCGCCACTGACAATGAGCTCCCGCTCACTGCGGGGCCGCCTGCGCGGTACGGGTGCCAGGTGCTGGCCGGGCTTGGGCGGTACGGGGAATCCGCCCGCCAGGGGGTCGAAGGGTTCGGCCGCGGCGGCCAGTTCGGCGTCCGCGAGGGCCGTCTTCTCCTTCTTGTCGCGGAACAGGTCCGCGACGAAGGACAGCAGCAGGAGCGCGATGACCCCGCCGCCGACGTAGAGCACGATCTCCTGGAAGTCGTAGTTCTCGTTGCGCAGCGCCCGGACGGTGGCGACCAGCATCAGCCACACCACGGAGACCGGGATCAGCACCTTCCAGCCGAGCTTCATCAGCTGGTCGTAGCGCACGCGCGGGAGCGTGCCGCGCAGCCAGATGAAGAAGAACAGCAGCAGCTGGACCTTGAGGACGAACCAGAGCATCGGCCACCAGCCGTGGTTCGCGCCCTCCCAGTACGTGGAGATCGGCGCCGGGGCCCGCCAGCCGCCCAGGAACAGGGTGACGGAGACCGCGGAGACGGTGACCATGTTGACGTACTCGGCGAGCATGAACAGCGCGAACTTGATCGAGGAGTACTCGGTGTTGAAGCCGCCGACCAGGTCGCCTTCGGACTCCGGCATGTCGAAGGGGGCGCGGTTCGTCTCGCCGACCATCGTGATGACGTAGATGATGAAGGAGACCGGCAGCAGGATGATGTACCAGCGGTCCGCCTGGGCTTCGACGATCGCCGAGGTCGACATCGACCCGGAGTAGAGGAAGACCGAGGCGAAGGCCGCGCCCATCGCGATCTCGTACGAGATCATCTGCGCGCAGGAGCGCAAGCCCCCGAGGAGCGGGTACGTGGAGCCGGAGGACCAGCCGGCCAGCACGATGCCGTAGATGCCGACCGAGGCCACCGCGAGGATGTAGAGCATCGCGATGGGCAGGTCGGTCAGCTGCATCGTGGTGCGCTGGCCGAAGATGGAGACCTCGTTGCCCGAGGGGCCGAAGGGGATCACCGCGATGGCCATGAAGGCCGGGATCGCCGCGATGATCGGGGCCAGGACGTAGACGACCTTGTCGGCCCGCTTGACGATCAGGTCTTCCTTCAGCATCAGCTTCACGCCGTCGGCGAGCGACTGGAGCATGCCCCAGGGGCCGTGCCGGTTGGGGCCGATGCGCAGCTGCATCCAGGCGACGACCTTGCGCTCCCACACGATGGAGAAGAGCACGGTCACCATCAGGAAGGCGAAGCAGAACACCGCCTTGATGACGACGAGCCACCAGACGTCCCTGCCGAACAGGGAGAGGTCTTCGGCGGCGATCTGAACGGTGTTCACGCGCCCACCTCCGCAGGGGAGTCGCTGGTGTCGGCGGGGGTGGCCGGGCCGATGCGGACCAGCTCCCCCGGGCGGGCTCCGGTGTCGGCGAGGACCCCGGAGCCGGTGGAGTTCATCGGGAGCCAGACCACCCGGTCGGGCATCTCGGTGATGCGCAGCGGAAGTTCCACGGAGCCGGCGGGGCCGGTCACCGCGAGGACGTCGCCGTTCTTGACGCCGGTCTCGGCGGCCGTGGCGGCCGACAGGCGGGCGCCGGCCTCGTGCCGGGTGCCGGCCAGGGCCTCGTCGCCGTCCTGCAGCAGACCCTGGTCGAGGAGGAGCCGGTGGCCCGCGAGGACCGCCTCTCCCGCACCCGGCCGGGGCAGCAGCGCCCTGTCTCCGGACTGTCCGGCGGCGCGCTCCCCGGCCCACGGGCCGAGCCCGTCGAGCTCCCGGCGTACGGCGTGTACGTCGGGCAGCGCGATCGGCCGGTCGGCCGCGTCGGCCAGCATGTGCAGCACGCGGGAGTCGGCGGGGGCGAGCCGGCGGGTCATCTGCTCGGGCTTGAGCGCGGCCTCGAACGGCCGGACCCTGCCCTCCCAGTTGATGAACGCGCCCGACTTCTCGGCGACGGCCGCGACCGGGAAGACCACGTCCGCGAAGTCGGTGACCTCGCCGGGGCGCAGTTCCAGGGAGACCACGAAGGCCTCCTGGAGCGCGGCCTTGGCGCGGGCCGGGTCCGGCAGGTCGGCGAGCTCGACGCCCGCGACCAGCAGGGCGGACAGCTCCCGGGTGGCGGCGGCCTCGACGATCTGGCCGGTGTCGCGGCCGTAGCGGTGCGGCAGCTCGTCCAGGCCCCAGGCGGCGGCGACCTCGTCGCGGGCCCGCGGGTCGGTGGCCGGACGGGCGCCCGGCAGCAGGGACGGCAGCGCGCCCGCCTCTACGGCGGCCCGCTCTCCGGCCCGGCGCGGGATCCACACCAGGGTGGCGCCGCTGGCGGCGGCGGCCCGGACGGCCGCGGTCAGCGCGCCGGGCACGCCCGCAAGGCGCTCCCCGACCACGATGACGGCGCCGGGCAGGCGCAGCGCGTCGGCCGCGGCCTGGCCGCCGTCCTCCAGGCCTGCCTGCGAGGCCAGCGCGTTCAGCCACTCGGGCTCGGTGCCGGGGGCGGCGGCCAGCAGGGTGCCGCCCGCCTTCTCCAGGCCGCGCGTGGCGAACGGGGCGAGGGCGAAGGTCCGCTGCTTGTGCTTGCGGTGGGCCTTGCGGAGCCGCAGGAAGACCCCGGGGGCCTCCTCCTCGGCCTCGATGCCGACGAGGAGCACGGCCGGGGCCGCTTCCAGGGAGGCGTTGGTGACACCGCTGCCGTCCAGGTCCTTGCCGGTGCCGGCCACGGTGGCGGCCAGGAACTCGGCCTCCTCCGCGCTGTGCACCCGGGCCCGGAAGTCGATGTCGTTGGTGTCGAGCACGACCCGGGCGAACTTGGCGTACGCGTAGGCGTCCTCGACGGTGAGGCGTCCGCCGGTCAGCACTCCGGCCCGGCCGCGCGCGGCGGCCAGCCCCGCGGCCGCGGCCTCCAGGGCCTCGGGCCAGCTGGCGGGGGCCAGGACCCCGTCGGTGCCGCGCACCAGCGGGGTGGTGAGCCGGTCGGGGCGCTGCGCGTAGCGGAACCCGAAGCGGCCCTTGTCGCAGATCCACTCCTCGTTGACCTCGGGGTCCTCCGCGGCCATCCGGCGCAGCACCTTGCCGCGGCGGTGGTCGGTGCGCGTCGCGCAGCCGCCCGCGCAGTGCTCGCACACGCTCGGGGAGGAGACCAGGTCGAAGGGGCGGGAGCGGAACCGGTAGGCCGCCGAGGTGAGGGCGCCGACCGGGCAGATCTGGATGGTGTTGCCGGAGAAGTACGACTCGAAGGGGTCGCCCTCGCCGGTGCCGACCTGCTGGAGCGCGCCGCGTTCCAGGAGTTCGATCATCGGGTCGCCGGCGATCTCGTTGGAGAAGCGGGTGCAGCGCGCGCACAGCACGCACCGCTCGCGGTCCAGGAGCACCTGCGTGGAGATCGGAACCGGCTTCTCGTAGGTGCGCTTCTTGCCTTCGAAACGCGATTCGGCGTTGCCGTGGGTCATCGCCTGGTTCTGCAGCGGGCACTCGCCGCCCTTGTCGCAGACGGGGCAGTCCAGCGGGTGGTTGATGAGCAGCAGCTCCATCACCCCGCGCTGGGCCTTGTCGGCGACCGGGGAGGTCAGCTGCGTCTTGACGACCATGCCGTCGGTGCAGGTGATGGTGCAGGAGGCCATCGGCTTGCGCTGGCCCTCGACCTCGACGATGCACTGGCGGCAGGCGCCGGCCGGGGAGAGGAGGGGGTGGTCGCAGAACCGGGGGATCTCGATGCCGAGCTGTTCGGCGGCCCGGATGACCAGGGTCCCCTTGGGCACCGACAGTTCGATGCCGTCGATGGTCAGGGAGATCTGGTCCTGCGGCGGGACCGCCGCCTCTCCGCCGCCGGAGGCTGCCGTAGTGGTCACGGTCATGCGGTCACCTCCGTGTCGGCCCAGAGGGTCGACTTCTTGGGGTCGAAGGGGCAGCCCTTGCCCGTGATGTGCTGCTCGTACTCCGCGCGGAAGTACTTGAGCGAGGAGAAGATGGGGCTGGCGGCGCCGTCGCCGAGCGCGCAGAACGACTTGCCGTTGATGTTGTCGGCGATGTCGTTCAGCTTCTCGAGGTCGGACATGACCCCCTTGCCCGCTTCGATGTCGCGGAGCAACTGGACCAGCCAGTACGTGCCTTCGCGGCAGGGCGTGCACTTGCCGCAGGACTCGTGGGCGTAGAACTCGGTCCAGCGGGTCACCGCCCGCACCACGCAGGTCGTCTCGTCGAAGCACTGGAGGGCCTTGGTGCCGAGCATGGAGCCGGCCGCGCCGACGCCCTCGTAGTCCAGCGGGACGTCGAGGTGTTCCTCCGTGAACATCGGGGTGGAGGAGCCGCCCGGGGTCCAGAACTTCAGCCGGTGCCCGGGGCGCATGCCGCCGCTCATGTCGAGGAGCTGGCGCAGCGTGATCCCGAGCGGGGCCTCGTACTGGCCGGGTCCGACGACGTGGCCGGAGAGCGAGTACAGGGTGAAGCCGGGGGACTTCTCGGTCCCCATCGACTTGAACCAGTCCTTGCCCTTGTTCAGGATCGCGGGAACCGAGGCGATGGACTCCACGTTGTTCACGACGGTGGGGCAGGCGTAGAGGCCCTCGACCGCCGGGAAGGGGGGACGCAGCCGGGGCTGGCCGCGCCGGCCTTCGAGGGAGTCCAGGAGGGCCGTTTCCTCGCCGCAGATGTAGGCGCCCGCTCCCGCGTGCACGGTGATGTCGAGCTTGAGCCCGCTCCCGAGGATGTTCTCCCCGAGGTAGCCGGCCTCGTACGCCTCGCGCACCGCCTCGTGCAGGCGCCGCAGGACCGGCACGGTCTCGCCGCGCAGGTAGATGAAGGCGTGCTCCGACCGGATCGCGTAGCAGGCGATGATCATTCCCTCGATGAGGGAGTGCGGGTTGGCGAAGAGGAGGGGGATGTCCTTGCAGGTCCCCGGCTCCGACTCGTCCGCGTTCACCACGAGGTAGTGCGGCTTGCCGTCGCCCTGCGGGATGAACTGCCACTTCATGCCGGTGGGGAAGCCGGCGCCGCCGCGTCCGCGCAGGCCCGAGTCCTTCACGTAGGCGATGAGGTCGTCGGGGGTCATGGCGAGCGCCTTGCGCAGGCCCTCGTAGCCCTCGTGGCGCCGGTAGGTCTCCAGCGTCCACGACTGCGGCTCGTCCCAGAACGCCGACAGGACGGGCGCGAGGAGCTTCTCCGGACTCGTCCCGTTCTTACTCAGTTCGGTGGACACGGTCATCACTCCCCTCCCTCGATGGTGGCCTCGCCGCGCGGGTGCACGATCGGGGTGTGCGGGGCTTCGCCGCGCGCGATGCGCAGGCCGATCAGCGAGGCGTGACCCGCGCCGCCGCTCGCCTCGACCGCGCCTTCGCGCTCGTCCGGGAAGCCCGCCAGGATCCGCGCGGTCTCCTTGTACGTGCACAGCGGCGCGCCCCGGGTCGGTTCGACGGGGCGGCCGGCCAGCAGGTCGTCGACCATGGCCTTGGCGGACTCGGGGGTCTGGTTGTCGAAGAACTCCCAGTTGACCATCACCACGGGGGCGTAGTCGCAGGCCGCGTTGCACTCGATGTGCTCGAGGGTGACCTTGCCGTCGGGGGTGGTCTCGTTGTTGCCGACCCCGAGGTGCTCCTTGAGCTCCTCGAAGATGGCGTCGCCGCCCATGACCGCGCACAGGGTGTTCGTGCACACGCCGACCTGGTAGTCCCCGGAGGGCTTGCGCCGGTACATCGTGTAGAAGGTCGCCACGGCCGTGACCTCGGCGGTCGTCAGGCCCAGCACCTCGGCGCAGAACCGGATGCCGGTGCGCGAGACGTAGCCCTCCTGCGACTGGACGAGGTGGAGCAGCGGCAGCAGCGCGGAGCGGCTGTCGGGGTAGCGGGCGATGACTTCCTTCGCATCCGCTTCCAGCCGGGCGCGCACGTCGGCCGGGAAGTCGGGTGCCGGAAGCTGGGGCATGCCCAGGCTCACCCCTGATGCGGGCTGATTGGCTGTCATCGGTCGACGCCTCCCATCACGGGGTCGATGGAGGCGACGGCCACGATGACGTCGGCGATCTGGCCGCCCTCGCACATCGCCGCCATGGCCTGCAGGTTGGTGAAGGACGGGTCGCGGAAGTGGACCCGGTAGGGGCGGGTGCCGCCGTCGGAGACGACGTGCACGCCGAGCTCGCCCTTGGGCGACTCCACGGCCGCGTAGGCCTGGCCGGCCGGTACCCGGAAGCCCTCGGTCACCAGCTTGAAGTGGTGGATGAGGGACTCCATGGAGGTGCCCATGATCTGCTTGATGTGGTCGAGCGAGTTGCCGAGGCCGTCGGGGCCCATCGCGAGCTGCGCCGGCCAGGCGATCTTCTTGTCGGCGACCATGACCGGGCCCGGCTCCAGCCGGTCCAGGCACTGCTCGACGATCCGCAGGGACTGGCGCATCTCCTCCAGGCGGATCAGGAACCGCCCGTAGGAGTCGCAGGACTCGGTGGTCGGCACGTCGAACTCGTAGTTCTCGTAGCCGCAGTACGGGTCCGTCTTGCGCAGGTCGTGCGGGAGGCCGGCGGAGCGCAGGACCGGGCCGGTGGCGCCGAGCGCCATGCAGCCGGTGAGGTCGAGGTAGCCGACGTCCTGCATGCGGGCCTTGAAGATGGGGTTGCCGGTGGCGAGCTTGTCGTACTCCGGCAGGTTCTTCTTCATGGTCTTCACGAACTCGCGGAGCTGGTCCACGGCGCCCGGGGGCAGGTCCTGCGCGAGGCCGCCGGGGCGGACGAACGCGTGGTTCATGCGCAGGCCGGTGATCAGCTCGAACACGTCGAGGATCAGCTCGCGGTCGCGGAACCCGTAGATCATGATCGTGGTCGCGCCCAGCTCCATGCCGCCGGTGGCGATGCACACCAGGTGGGAGGAGAGCCGGTTGAGCTCCATCAGCAGGACGCGGATGGCGGAGGCGCGGTCCGGGATCTGATCGGTGATGCCGAGCAGCTTCTCGACGCCCAGGCAGTACGCCGTCTCGTTGAAGAACGGCGTCAGGTAGTCCATGCGCGTGACGAAGGTCGTGCCCTGCGTCCAGTTCCGGTATTCGAGGTTCTTCTCGATGCCGGTGTGGAGGTAGCCGATGCCGCAGCGGGCCTCGGTGACCGTCTCGCCGTCGATCTCCAGGATCAGGCGGAGCACCCCGTGCGTGGAGGGGTGCTGGGGGCCCATGTTGACGACGATCCGCTCGTCGTCCGCGCGGGCCGCGGACTGGACGATCTCGTCCCAGTCGCCGCCTGTGACGGTGTAGACGGTGCCCTCGGTCGTTTCGCGCGCCGAAGCGTGGTCGGCGGAGGCGTGGTGTGACGCGTTGTTCGATGTGGGGGACATCAGCTGTACGACCTCCGCTGGTCGGGAGCCGGGATCTGGGCGCCCTTGTACTCGATGGCGATGCCGCCGAGCGGGTAGTCCTTGCGCTGCGGGAAGCCCTGCCAGTCGTCCGGCATCATGATCCGGGTGAGGGCCGGGTGCCCGTCGAAGATCAGGCCGAAGAAGTCGTACGTCTCGCGCTCGTGCCAGTCGTTCGTCGGGTAGACGGAGACGATCGAGGGGACGTGCGGGTCCGCGTCCGGGGCGGTGACCTCCAGCCGCACGATCCGGCCGTGGGTGAGCGAGCGCAGGTGGTAGACGGCGTGCAGCTCGCGGCCCTTGTCGTCCGGGAAGTGCACCCCGCTGACACCGGTGCAGAGCTCGAAGCGCAGGGCCGGGTCGTCGCGCAGGGTCCTGGCGACGAGGAGGAGGTGCTCGCGCGCGATGTGGAGGGTCAGCTCCGCCCGGTCGACGACGACCTTCTCGATCGCGTTCTCCGGGACGAGGTCCTGCTCCTCCAGCGCCCCTTCGAGCTCGTCGACGACCTCGTCGAAGTACGAGCCGTACGGGCGGGCGCTCTCGCCGGGCAGGGCCACGGTGCGCACGAGGCCGCCGTAGCCGCTGGTGTCGCCGCCGTCGTTGGCGCCGAACATGCCCTTGCGGACGCCGATCACCTCGGGGCCGGCCGCTCCGCGGGGCGCGGGCACGTTGTCGCCGTTGCCGGCTTGGGGGCCGTTCTGCACGGCCGGGTCCTCGCTCACCGCAGGAGCCCCTTCATCTCAATGGTGGGGAGCGCCTTGAGGGCCGCCTCCTCCGCCTCTCGGGCCGCCTCTTCCCGGTTCACGCCGAGCTTGCCGCCCTGGATCTTCTGGTGGAGCTTGAGGATCGCGTCGAGCAGCATCTCGGGGCGGGGCGGGCAGCCGGGCAGGTAGATGTCCACGGGGACGATGTGGTCGACGCCCTGGACGATCGCGTAGTTGTTGAACATTCCGCCCGAAGACGCACAAACACCCATAGAGATGACCCACTTGGGAGCGGGCATCTGGTCGTACACCTGCCGCAGCACCGGCGCCATCTTCTGGCTGACCCGGCCCGCCACGATCATCAGGTCGGCCTGGCGCGGGGATCCGCGGAAGACCTCCATGCCGAAGCGGGCCAGGTCGTACCGGCCCGCTCCGGTGGTCATCATCTCGATGGCGCAGCAGGCCAGGCCGAAGGTGGCCGGGAAGACGGACGCCTTGCGCACCCACCCCGCGGCCTGTTCGACGGTGGTCAGCAGAAAGCCGCTCGGCAGCTTCTCTTCCAGTCCCATGGAAATTCAGCCCCTCAGTCCCATTCCAGGCCGCCGCGGCGCCATACGTAGGCGTAGGCGACGAAGACGGTGAGCACGAAGAGGAGCATCTCGACGAGCCCGAAGATCCCCAGCGAGTCGAAGGTGACCGCCCAGGGGTAGAGGAAGACAACCTCGATGTCGAAGACGATGAAGAGCATCGCCGTCAGGTAGTACTTGATGGGGAAGCGGCCGCCACCGGCCGGCATGGGAGTGGGCTCGATGCCGCACTCGTACGCTTCAAGTTTTGCCCGGTTGTACCGTTTTGGACCGATCAGCGTGGCCATGACCACGGAGAAGATCGCAAACCCTGCGCCGAGGGCGCCGAGCACGAGGATGGGCGCGTACGCATTCACGCTCCTCGCTCCTTCCAGTCGTCCTTGACCGTTGGACCGCTGCCGGCGCCGCGCGCCCCGCCTCGCATGTGAGGCAGTTCACAAGCCGGACTGGTGCGCATCTTATGCCCGCCCATCTGTGATCTGCGACACGGGTTACAACAACGAGTTTGTGATCTCCACCACCTGACGAACGATCATGAAGCCCAATGAGTAGTGATCTTCATACGTGAAGCATCCACATGATCACCAAAGGTGACATCCGCACCTGTCGTTGCAGGTGGAAGGCTTGTTGCACTATCAAATCGTGGCCTCTGCACGCAAATTGGCGAGGTGGCGGGCGTGATGATAAAGGGATCGGCGTCCCCCGGTCGGGGGACCTCGCGCGTACGGGAGTGGACGCGTGCATGCGTTCACGAAGTCGGGGCAGTGGCGCTCCAGAGCCCACCCCGCGGGTGACGCCGGAGCGAGCTCGGGGGACGACCTCGGGAACGACTCCGGGGCGAGCCGGCGGCCTCTCGCGGTTCGGCCGCGAGAGCGCCCGGAGCCGATCCCGACCCGACCCCGGCCCGGCCTCGACCCGGCCCCGACCCGGCGGCGCGTTCACGGTTCGGTCACAGGAGGGCCACAGCGTCCGCATCGCGTGACGCTTCTGTGACCTGCGCCACTCGGAATTCGCGGTACCGAAAGGGGGCTTGGCCATCTGTGCAGGTGGATGGTAGGCCCGGGATCAATTCGGACTTATTTCGGAAACCCCATGATCACAGCCTTGTGAGCGGCTGTCCGATTCGCCCGTTACGGCGTCAATAAGAGGTCCGACGCGCCCGGTTAGCCCGCTTCGCGCACAACTGTGGCGCAGACCACGTTTCTTGAACGCAACCGCGAGGCCCTGATAGCGGTTGACCCATGTCCCTCACCGCTCACATACCCAGCCACCGGAAGCCTCGCCGCAGCGCCTCGAAGCTCGCGGTCCGCGCCGGAGTTGCCGGTGGCGTCCTCAGCACCCTGGCCATGGCCGGCACGGCGAGCGCCACCCCCTCCGCCGAGCCCGCGCACGAGACCACGCTCGAAATGCCGGTCCTCAACCTGGACCTGAGCGCCGAGGTGTCCTCGTCCGTGGCCAAGGCCGCGGAGAACACCCGCGCCGCCGCCGTCGACGGCGAGCTCAACGCCCTGGAGGAGACCGCCCGCACGGGCGCCGCCGCCGAGGCCAAGCAGCTGAAGGCCGACGCCCAGCAGAAGGCCGACGCCGAGGCGAAGGCGAAGGAGGAGGCGGACCGCAAGGCCGAGTCCGAGCGCGCCAGCCGCAGCACGGCCCGCACCTCGATCCAGAGCAACTCCGGTTCCTCCTCGAACGGGTCCTCCTCCGCGGGTTCCTCGC
This sequence comes from Streptomyces sp. NPDC058289, assembly GCF_042880975.1. NCBI lineage: Bacteria > Bacillati > Actinomycetota > Actinomycetes > Kitasatosporales > Streptomycetaceae > Streptomyces > Streptomyces sp. NPDC058289. Next base: position 107,802 of record NZ_JBHVYI010000011.1, on the reverse strand, counting down.
AGGGCAAGGGCACCGTCACGGCCCCCGTGACCGGCTCCGCCGCCGCCATCGTCAGCTTCGCCCGCGCGCAGGTCGGCAAGGCGTACGTCATGGGCGGCACCGGCCCGTCCTCGTTCGACTGCTCGGGCCTCGTCCAGGCCGCGTACCGCCAGGCCGGCATCAGCCTGCCGCGCATGTCGCAGGCGCAGTCCTCGGCCGGCACCTCGGTCTCCCTGAGCGCCCTCCAGCCGGGCGACATCCTGTACTGGGGCTCCAAGGGCAGCGCGTACCACGTGGCCATCTACGTCGGCGGCGGCAAGTTCGTCGGCGCGCAGAACCCCAGCACCGGCATCGTCGAGCGCTCCCTGAGCTACGACAAGCCGACGGGCGCCGTCCGCGTCCTCTGACATCTCCCCGCAGTCCCGGGCCGCTCCCGGTGACGCGCGAAAGGCCGGTACTCCCCCGCTCGGGGGTGGAGTACCGGCCTTTCGGCCGTCCTGGGGGCTTCTGAGGCGCCTGGGGTGCCTGGAGGCGGCCGGGAGGCTCCCGGAGCCTCCGGCGGGGCGTGAGGGGCGCCTGAGCCGTGCGCCGTTCGCTGCGCCGTTCCCTGCGCCGTTCCGTCAGTCGAGGAACGTCGCCGAGGTGATCTTGTTCTTGAAGTTGACGCTGGCGTTGCCCACGTAGCCCGGGGGGAGCGAACCGACCAGACCGGCGAGGTTCGGGTCGGTGGCCACCTTCCAGGTGTACGTGTCCCGGTTCCGGTAGGACGCGGTGTCGTCGTTCGTCACCCGGTTCCGGCCGGCGCAGCCCTCCGGCCCGACGAAGAGGTCGTTGAAGAAGTTCCAGTCCGACGACATCAGGTCGAAGACACAGCCGCCTTGGTAGGAGTTGTAGTAAAGGCCGAACTCGCTGGTTTCCAGATAGCCGTTCCGCTCCGTGTTGGCGGCGGCCGGCCCGGCTGCCGTCAGGAGAACGGCGCCGACGGATACCGCGGCGGCGCAGCCGGCGGCGATTCTGTTGAGGGCCTTGCTCATTGGCGATTTCTCCATCTTCAGGGAATTGATTCCGGCCGGGATTAAACCTTCCGGACCACTGCCGGGCAAGGGTCTTCTCGGCTGTTCAGGCCACAACCAGCATGGCGGATAACGGACTTGTCCGTATTGCGGGCATCCGATTACGATCTCCCGCGGCCTTCCGCCCCTCCCCCGCACCGACGCGCCCTTCCACTCCGCCGACCGCAAGGGAAACACCTCGTGCGTGTACGCGAAATATCCTCGTCACTCCTTTTGTGCCTCGCACTCACCGGATGCGGAGGCGGGGAAGTCCCGGGGAAGAACTCCGGAGCGGGAAAGCCCGGGCCCACTGCAACCCCCTCGCTCGCGGCGGCGGACGTCCCCTTCTACACGTGCATGCAACAGCACGGAATGAACGTCTCCTACGGGGAGAACGGGGCTCCTCACTTCGTGGAGAAGGAGAGCCCGCAGTACCCCGAGGCGCAGAAGGCCTGCCTGTCGCTGCTCCCGTCCCCCTCTCCCGTCCAGGCGGGCGCGCAGGAACTCGCCGCCGCGCGCAAAGCCTCGGCGTGCATGAGGGAGCGGGGCATCTCCTGGTACCCGGACCCGGATCCGGTCACCGGCGAGGTGCAGCAGAAGGACGGCGGCACCTCCGAGCAGTGGCAGGAGCTCAAGCGGGACCACCTCGACGCGTACCGGGCCTGCATGCCCCGGCCCTCCTGAGCGGCCCGCGCAGGGCTCAGAGCAGCCCGGCCGCCAGCTTGTAGCGGGCCTCGCGCTGCTTCTTGTACAGCGCGAGGGTCTCGGCCTGCTCCTCCACCAGCCGCTTCTGGTAGGCGGCTTCCACCGCCGCCCAGATGCCCACGAGGTTCACCTCGCGCTTGCAGGCGACATCGGCCTTGGCCGCGGTGACGGCTTTGGGGCCGCCCGGATCGGCCTCCAGGCCGAGCTTCTGGACCACCTCGTAGGGATCCTTCAGGCCGGTGTACCCCGACTTCTCCATGCACGCCGACCAGTTCTTCAGCACCTCGACCACCCGCGAATCGCCCTTGGAGCGTTCGTGCGCCTCCGATGCCAACCCGAACGGGAACAGCAGGTCCACGCTGTCCTTCGTCGGCGCGTAGAGCGTGCGGTAGGCCTCGCGCACGCATCCACCGGCCGGCACCTTCTGCCCGCCGACGTCGATGCCGCTGTCCACCTGGGCGGCCTCCTCCTCGGTCGGGGCGTCCGGGGGCTGCGCGGCTCCCTGTTCCCCGCCCGGCCGTTCGCCGTGCATGACCAGTGCGGCGCTCTCGCTCAGCGGGGCCGCCGGGGGCTTGACGGGCCGCCCCTTGCCCGCAGTCACGTCGTAGCCGTGGGCCGCCGCGAACTCGGGGTCGGCCGCCCCGAAGAGCACCCGGTGCCGCCCCTCGGGCCCCTGGGCGCCGGCCGGATCGGACGGCCTGACCTCCTCGTACGGGAACCCGTACCGGGCCATGCAGCGGGAGAGCAGCCGCTGCTGCACCTGCCCCATGCGGACCGTCTCGGCATCGGTGTCCGTGTACGCGTCGAGGGGCAGCGAGAGCGAGGCGGCGGCCGGGGCGACGGCGACCTCTCCGAGTTCCGGCTCCCCGTGCGCGCCGCCACCGCCGTCCGGATCCGAACAGCCGGCCAGGACGAGCGCCAGCAGGACGGCGGCCGGGAGGGCGGGGTGGCGGAGCGGACGGGGGCGCATGGCGGAAGACCTGTTCACTCTCGGAAATTGAACAGTCCGGCCGCTACCGGGGACAAGGCCTTCTCACCTGCTGGTCAGCCAATCTTGTTGCCTGGAAACCGACTTGCCGGGCCGTCCGCCTGGCGGGCACCTCGTGCCCGCCAGGCGGGGCCCTGCGAAGATGGTTCCGGGCGAGCGCGCCCGAGTCGCCCCAGGAAGTGGTGATCCGTGACGACCAGCCCGTCCGACGAAGCCCCCGGTGCCGGTGCCGTCCCGGCAGCCGCCGGGCTCGGCCTGCTGTCCCTCGGCGGCTGGCTGCTGACCACCACCCGCCCCTGGCAGAAGCCCGGCTCCCCGCTCACGCTCACCCTGGACTGGACGGCCTCGGGGACCCTGATGGTCTGCGGCCTGGTCCTGTTGACCCGCTGCATCCGCCTGGTCCACGGCACGCCCGAGCCCGCACAGGAGACCCCGCAGGAGGCCCCGCACGAGACTTCGTACGAGGCCCCGCGCGAGCTGCACCCGGCCAAGGTCAGGCTCAGGCCTTGGGGGCGACCTTGGTTCCGCTGAGGTAACCATCGGACGAGAAAATTCCTACCGGCGGTGTTACGTTTTAGGTATGAGCAGTCACGTGGCACCCCAGGCCGTCGAGCGGGCCGGCAAGAGATCCGTGTCGCTCGCCCAGTCATTGATCAAGGAAGTCGAGGAACGCGCCGGCAAGAGCGGGTTCTCCTCCGTTGTGGCCGAAGCTCTGGAGGAATGGCTCGCCGCGCAGAAGCTCCGCGAGGTCGTGACCGCCGACCGCAAGGCGTTCGGCCCCGTCTCCGCCGAAGCGCGGCGGCAGGCGGAACAAGAGTGGTAAGCAAGCGCCTCAAGATCAAGGCAAAGAGCGAGGGCACCCTCGTCCTTGACGCCCAAGGGCTTTCACTGCACGTCGACGGCGACGAGGGAATGCGCGCGCGCATCGAGGTCGCTCAGCAGAGCGGCCGGCGCGTGGCGTTGTCCGCGCTGACGCCCTTGGAGGTGCGCCGCACCGGCGAGGCCGCCAAGCGACTCCATTTCCTGCTGTCCCGGTTCGACGTGAAACCGGTCAACGACGCGGTGACAGAAGCCGCAGCGAAGCTGCTGGACGTCTCGGGCCTTGACGGGCACGAATGCCTCGTGGACGCACTCGTGGTGGCCACCGCCGCACTCTGCACTCCCCCGGTACTGCTCGTCACTTCTGACAAGTCGCACATCCCGGCGCTGTGCAAGGCCGCCGAGGAACTTCCGGGCTCACCCAAGGTGAAGATCGTCAACGTCTGAAGGTCGAGCGCCAAGAGCCTGGCCGCTCAGCTCCACCGAGCGGCCAGACCTTGAACGATCAGGCTTTTGGAGCGACCTTCGAAAGGCCGTTGATGACGCGGTCCATCGCGTCGCCGCCCGTCGGGTCGGTCAGGTTGGCCAGCATCTTCAGGGTGAACTTCATCAGCACCGGGTGGCTCAGCCCGCGCTGGGCGGCGACCTTCATGATCTTCGGGTTGCCGATGAGCTTCACGAAGGCGCGGCCCAGGGTGTAGTAGCCGCCGTAGGTCTCCTTCAGGACCTTCGGGTAGCTGTGCAGGGTCAGTTCGCGCAGGGCGGGAGTGGCGCGGGAGTGGGCCTGGACGATGACGTCGGCGGCGATCTGGCCCGACTCCATCGCATAGGCGATGCCCTCGCCGTTGAACGGGTTGACGAGGCCGCCCGCGTCACCGACGAGCAGCAGCCCCTTGGTGTAGTGCGGCTGCCGGTTGAAGGCCATCGGCAGGGCCGCGCCGCGGATGGGCTGCGTCATGTTCTCCGGGGTGTAGCCCCAGTCCTCCGGCATCGAGGCGCACCAGGCCTTGAGGACCTCGCGCCAGTCCAGCTCCTTGAAGGCGGAGGAGGAGTTGAGGATGCCGAGGCCGACGTTGGAGGTGCCGTCGCCCATGCCGAAGATCCAGCCGTAGCCGGGCAGCAGCCGGTCCTCGGCCCCGCGCCGGTCCCAGAGCTCCAGCCAGGACTCCAGGTAGTCGTCGTCGTGGCGCGGCGAGGTGAAGTACGTCCGCACGGCCACGCCCATCGGGCGGTCCTCGCGGCGGTGCAGGCCCATCGCCAGGGAGAGCCGGGAGGAGTTGCCGTCGGCCGCGACCACCAGCGGGGCGCTGAAGGTGACCGGGGTCTTCTCCTCGCCGAGCTTCGCCGTCACTCCGGTGATGTGGCCGGTACGGGGATCGCGTACGGGCTCGCCCACGTTGCAGCGCTCGTACAGCCGGGCGCCGGCCTTCTGCGCCTGGCGGGCCAGCGTCTCGTCGAAGTCGTCGCGCTTGCGGACGAGTCCGTAGTCGGGGAAGGAGGCCAGCTCGGGCCAGTCCAGCTGGAGCCGCTGGCCGCCGCCGATGATCCGCAGGCCCTTGTTGCGCAGCCAGCCGGCCTCTTCGGAGATGTCGATGCCCATCGACACGAGCTGCTTCGTGGCGCGCGGCGTCAGGCCGTCGCCGCAGACCTTCTCGCGCGGGAACGCGGTCTTCTCCAGCAGCAGCACGTCAAGTCCGGCCTTGGCCAGGTAATAAGCAGTGGTCGAGCCGGCGGGCCCGGCCCCGACGACGATCACGTCCGCGGAGTGCTCGGAGAGGGGCTCGGTCACGGCGGGTCTCCCGAAGGCTCGATAAAGGGTGCCCAACGGCACAAGACCTGTGCAGTCTATGCAGCGAGAGAGATCGCGATTCGAAGGGCTGCCCCCTGTGACCACCTCGCCGACCCGGCCGCTCCCCGTCGTCCAGCTCCGTGTGCCCACGGACGAGGACGCGCACGCCTGGCACCGGGTCTTCCGCGACCCCGATGTCATGGAGTTCCTCGGCGGACCCGCCGAGCTTTCCTTCTACGAGGAAATCACCGCCCGACAGCGGATGCACGACGCCCGGCTCGGCTTCTGCCTGTGGACGCTGCTCGACGCGGACGGTGAGGTCATCGGCTTCACCGGGGCCCAGCCGTGGCCGGAGGCGAAGGCGTGGGGTCCGGTCGGGGAGATCGAGATCGGCTGGCGGCTCGGTCGCTCCGCGTGGGGGCGGGGGTATGCGTACGCGGCTGCGCTGGCGACGCTGGAGCGGGTGCGGGGGGCTGGGGTTCCGGATGTGGTGGCGATGATCGACGATGCGAATGTTCGCTCGATCGCGGTGGCCGAGCGTTTGGGCATGACCCTGGCGGACCGCTTTCCGATCCCCGGCGGCCCCCGCCACGCCCGCCGCTACGCCCTGACCCTCCAACCCACCTAACCCCCGCTGCGCGGGGCCGCGCCCGCTTCGCGGGGCCAAGCCGCTCCGGTGAAGCCGTGCCCGCTTCGCCTGAGCGTGCCGCTGCGCGGGGCGGAGTTCCCCTACCCACCCTTCCGCCGTTCCCCGGGCGCTGCCCGGACCCGCGCCTCAAACGCCGGCGAGGCTGGGCGGCGCCGGATGGGCTGGAGGGGGGTGCCGGGCTGTGCCCGACGCCGGCGAAAATCCAGCCCCTCCGGCGTTTGAGGAGCGGGGGCCCGGGGGCTGGCCCCCGGCAACGGCGCCGCACCCGGCGATGGGTCGGGCGCAGCCCGGGGAGGGATCCGAGCGCAGCCCGAGGAAAGGTCCGGGCCCGGCCCCGGAAAGGGTCCGGGCGCAGCCCGGGGAACGGGCGAAGGGCGGGTAGGGGACCTCGCCCCGCAGGGCCAACCCAACCGCACCCGCCCACCGGACCCCACCCCGGGACGGCAGGGGCGAGCACCCCGACCGGGCCCCCGCCGGGCGGAGTCCGGCGCAGCGACGCGAAGCCCGCGCAGCGGTGCGAGTGGCGCGGTATTAGAAAACGCTCAGGCCCGTCAGGGTCGTGAAACGGTCCAGGGCTGCGACCGCGGCAACGGAGTTGCCCTGGGCGTCCAGGCCGGGGCTCCACGCGGCCAGCGTGCACGCGCCGGGCACGACCGCGACGATGCCCCCGCCCACCCCGCTCTTGCCCGGCAGGCCCACCCGGTAGGCAAACTCCCCCGCCGCGTCGTACGTCCCACAGGTCAGCATCACCGCGTTGACCTGCTTCGCCTCGCTGCGCGTGAGGAGGCGGGAGCCGTCCGCGCGCAGGCCGTGCCGGGCCAGGAAGCGGCCCGCCCGGGCCAGGTCGGCGCAGCTCATCTCGATGGAGCACTGCCAGAAGTAGTGGTCCAGCAGCGTCGGCACCGGGTTGTCTATGTTTCCGTAGGCGGCCATGAAGTGGGCCAGGGCCGCGTTGCGGTCGCCGTGTTCCTGTTCGGAGGCGGCGACCTCCGCGTCGAAGGCGATGTCCGGGTTCTGGCTCTCCTCCCGGAGGAACCGCAGCAGTTCGCTGCTCGCGTCGCCCGTCAGCGTCTGGAGCCGGTCGGTGACGACGAGCGCGCCCGCGTTGATGAAGGGGTTGCGGGGGATGCCGTTCTCGTACTCCAGCTGCACGAGGGAGTTGAACGGGTTGCCGGAGGGTTCCCGGCCCACCCGCTCCCACAGGCTGTCGCCGCCCTCGGCGAGCGCGAGGGCCAGCGCGAAGACCTTGGTGATGGACTGCGTGGAGAACGGCGTGTGCCAGTCCCCCACCCCGAACACGTTGCCGTCGAGGTCGGCGATGGCCATCCCGAACTGCCGGGGGTCCACGGACGCCAGCGCCGGGATGTACTCGGCGGTGGTGCCGCTGCCGATCAGCGGAGCGATGTCGGTGGCGACCTGCTCCAGCAGTGCTTGGTAGTCCATCTGCGGGGCCCCGTACCGCTAGTGCTTCGTGCCGCGGTGCAGGGCCACGATGCCGCCGCTCAGGTTGCGCCAGGCCACCTTGGACCAGCCGGCCTTCTGCAGCAGCGTCGCCAGCGCCGGCTGGTCGGGCCAGGCGCGGATGGAGTCGGCGAGGTAGACGTACGCGTCGGGGTTGGAGGAGACCGCGCGGGCCACCGGCGGCATCGCGCGCATCAGGTACTCGGTGTACACGGTCCGGAAGGGGGCCCAGGTGGGCTGCGAGAACTCGCAGATCACGACCTGGCCGCCGGGCTTCGTGACTCGGTACAGCTCGCGCAGGGCGGCGTCGGTGTCCTGGACGTTGCGCAGGCCGAAGGAGATGGTGACGGTGTCGAAGGCGTCGTCCTTGAAGGGGAGCTTCGTCGCGTCGCCGGCCGTCAGCGGGAGCCAGGGGTTGCGCTTCTTGCCCTCGCGGAGCATGCCGAGGGAGAAGTCGCAGGGCACGACGTACGCGCCGGCCGCGGCGAAGGGCAGCGAGGACGTGGCCGTGCCGGCGGCCAGGTCGAGGACCAGCTGCCCGGGGCGCGCGGCGACCGCCTTGGCGACCTCCTTGCGCCACAGGCGGGCCTGCCCGAGGGAGAGGACGTCGTTGGTGAGGTCGTAGTTCGCCGCCACGCCGTCGAACATGGAGGCGACTTCGTGCGGCTGCTTGTCCAGGGAAGCGGATGTCACTGGCGTGGGCCCCTCGGGTGCGGTGCGAATGGTTCGGCGGGCGGTTCGGCGGACGGTTCGGCAGGTCCTGCGGACCGTCCCGCCATTCTCGCAGGCCCCCGTCCCCCACACCCGGCCGCCCGCATTCGGCGCCGTCTTCGGCGACGAGGTGGACAAGGACGACGTGCTGGCGACGGGCGCCAGCATCTTCTTCGCCCTCGTGCTGCCGATCGCGATCGGCGCCGTGACCCTCCTCGGCTTCGCGGCCGCCATCGGCCGGCTCCGCTCGATCTTCGGCAGGCGGACGGCCGCGGGCCGGCCCTGGATGTGGATCGGTCCCGCGCTCGCGCTCATCGCCGCCGTCAGCCATGCCGCGGCCACCGACTGGAGCATCTGGCGGCCGGAGCAGATCCTCCTCATCGCGCTGCTCGGGGTCTGCGTGGGACTCGCCGAGGAGCTCGCGCCGCGCGGCTGGTCCGCGGGGACCGCCTCGGGCGGACGGACTCCCCCGGGCTCAGCGACGACGGTGGAGCAGCCTGCCGCCGATGACCGTGGCCACACAGGTGGTCGGGCCCTCCACCAGCAGTTCCGCCGGGCCGGAGACCGCGAAGACCGCGAACCGCGCCGGAGCGCCCGGCTCCAGGACTCCGTGGAAGGCCTCCTCGGCCGCGGTCCGGCCGGCGAGCGGGTCCAGGGAGGCCGGGCCCTCGTAGGGGGCGGGCGGGACGACGGTGAGCCCGGAGCGGACCACGGCCGTCCGGACGGCCGGGCTGGTGAAGCGGCCGGCCACCGCGACCACCCCGCGGGCGAGCAGCTTCTGCGTGCCGCGCCGCGCGCTGTTGCCCCAGCGCGGCTCGGTCATCTTCAGGTCCGCCAACGCCTCGGCGCCGCTGATCGGTTCGGCCCCGAGCTCGGTGATCTCGTAGGGGTCGTCCGGGTAGTACGTGCGCTCCAGCAGCTCGTCACCGCCGCGCACCAGCAGCCCCGGGGTCAGCACCCCGGGCCAGCTGCGGGCGCGCGCGTGCGGGTAGGCCGCGGCGAGCTCCTCGTACGGGCCCACCCGGGCGATGCGGTCCCCCTCGACCAGGACCGCGCCGCCGGGCAGCGGCGCGGGTCCGGTACCGGTACCGGTCGGTCCGGTGACGAGGAGTTCGGCGGTGTGGATCGTCAGCACGGGCGCGTCAGTTCGAGGAGATGAGCTTCAGCTCGGGGTGGGCCGTACCGCCCTCGATGGCGGTCGAGGAGATGTGCGAGACAACGCGGTCGTCGACCGGGTCGTTCGCCGGGTCCTCGTGCACGAGGAGGTGCTCGTACGTCGTGGCGCGCTGCGCGGGGACGCGGCCCGCCTTGCGGATCAGGTCGATGATCTCCATGCGGTTCGAGCGGTGCTTGGCACCGGCCGAGGAGACCACGTTCTCCTCCAGCATGATCGAACCGAGGTCGTCGGCGCCGTAGTGCAGGGAGAGCTGGCCCGCCTCCTTGCCCACGGTGAGCCAGGAGCCCTGGATGTGGGCGATGTTGTCGAGGAAGAGCCGCGCGATGGCGATCATGCGCAGGTACTCGAAGACGGTCGCCTGGGTCCGGCCCTTGAGGTGGTTGTTCTCGGGCTGGTAGGTGTACGGGATGAAGGCGCGGAAGCCGCCCGTGCGGTCCTGGGTGTCCCGGATCATCGCGATGTGCTCGATGCGCTCGGCGTTGGTCTCGCCGGTGCCCATCAGCATGGTGGAGGTGGACTCCACGCCCAGCTTGTGGGCGATCTCCATGATCTCCAGCCAGCGCTCGCCGGACTCCTTGAGCGGGGCGATCGCCTTGCGCGGCCGCTCCGGGAGCAGCTCGGCGCCGGCTCCCGCGAAGGAGTCGAGACCGGCGGCGTGGATGCGCTGGATGGCCTCCTCCGCCGACACCTTGGAGATCCGGGCCATGTGCTCGACCTCGGACGCGCCGAGGGAGTGGATGACCAGCTGCGGGAAGGCCTGCTTGATGGCGGAGAAGTGGTGCTCGTAGTACTCGACGCCGTAGTCCGGGTGGTGGCCGCCCTGGAACATGATCTGCGTGCCGCCCAGTTCGACGGTCTCCGCGCAGCGGCGCAGGATGTCGTCGAGGTCCCGGGACCAGCCCTTCTTCGCGTCCTTGGGGGCCGCGTAGAAGGCGCAGAACTTGCACGCCGTCACACACACGTTGGTGTAGTTGATGTTGCGCTCGATGATGTACGTCGCGATGTGCTCGGTACCGGCGTAGCGCAGCCGGCGGGCCGCGTCGGCGGCCTGGCCGAGGGCGTGCAGGGGCGCGTGGCGGTAGAGCTCGAGCGCCTCTTCCTGGGTGATCCGGCCCCCCGCGGCGGCTCGGTCGAGGACTGACTGGAGAGCGGCCTGGTCGGTCACCGGTGCGTCACCTTTCGGCTGTGTCGTTCGGCTGGCGCCCGGCTGCGGTCGAGATTCCCGGACCGATCCAGCCTACGCCAGCCCCTCCGGCTCCCGGGCTGGCCCCCTGCGGGATGTCCCGAAGGGCCCGGATCGCGGACCCGCCGCGGGAAGCCGCCTCACGGGGCCCCCGCTCGCCGAGCCCCGTGAGCGGAACCGGCTCGCGGGACGGGCTCACGCAACCGGCTCACGGGACGGGCTCACTCAACCGGCTCACGGAACGGGTCCGGCGCCCAGGACGGGACCCGACCCCAGGTCGAGCCCCAGACCCAGGCCCAGGCCCGCGTAGATCACGCCCGCGAGGGCGCCGCCGGCCATGAACGGCCCGAAGGCGATCGAGGCCCCGGGCTCCACCCGGCGCAGGGCGGCCCGGACGTACCCGTGCACGGCGGCCACGGCGAACGCGGAGAAGCTGCCCACGAGCAGCACGAACCACCCGTACCAGCCCAGGATCTGCCCCACGGTCAGGGCGAGGGTGACGTCGCCGAAGCCCATGCCCGGCGGGTAGATCAGATGGAAGACGAGGTAGACGCACCCGAGGGTGAGCCCTCCGAGCAGGGCGCGCGTCCAGGATCCGCCGGTACCCGTGAACAGGGCGGCAACGCCGAGCGCTGCCGCGGTGGTGGCCGCCAGCGGGAGGGTCACCACGTCGGGCAGCCGGTGCACGGCCTGGTCGACGAAGCAGAGCAGGACGGTGAACGGCGCCAGCAGCAGCCAGGCGACCAGTTCGGGCCGCGCCCCGACCCCGGCGCCCAGCGTGAGGCACACCAGGGTGCTGGCGAGCACGGCCCCCGTGGCGGGCGCATAACCGCCGCGCCACCGGGCTCCGGGCACGCACCGGGGGCACACGGCACGGCCCAGCCAGCCGCGGGCCGGGCCGGTCAGCGGATGCCCGGCCGGGCAGTCCGACCGCCAGGGCGTGCCCAGCTCGACGGAGAGGCGGTAGGCGGCGCGGGGCAGCAGCAGACCTGCCAGCACCCCCCAGAGCGTGACCCCGGCCACGAATCCCGCGATGCCCATGCCAGCTCTCGCCCCCGCCCTGCCCCGCCCCGCCGCGTCTTGGCGATGGACGCTAGCAGGGGCGGCCGTCCCCTACTACCCGCCCTTCCGCCGTTCTCCGGGGCTCCGCCGGGGTCCGGTCCGGGGGCGTTACGGCTCAGGCCGCCGACCTCGCCGAGCCGGCCGGTTCGAACCCGGCCAGCATCTGTTCCAGGGCCTGCTGGTCCGGGCCCACGAAGGGTTCGAGGCCCGGGGCGAGGCCCACGGTGTCGAGCATCCGGGCGATGAGCCCGATTCCGGCGGCCGGCGGCAGGTGGGTGGAGAGCACCAGCTCGGGATCCATCTCCTTGACCGGCTGGACCGTGGCGAGGAACTTCTCCCGGTCGGCGACGGCCGCCCAGGGGCTGTCCAGCGAAGCCCAGAACAACTGGGCGGCCCGCAGGTCCTCGGGCCCGACCGCCCCGGCGTCGCCGCCGGCCGCGAGGTCACCGTCCGGGAGGGGGGCGCCGAAGCAGTCGGAGCTGAAGCAGGCCCGCGACCGGTCGTCGTAGAAGCCCACGGTCGCGGGGTTGTCGTAGAGGGGCGGCCGGAAGGCGGTGAGGGAGCGGTCGCCCACGTCGAGGCGCTGGCCGGGGTTGAGGAAGTGGAGCCGGTCCATCGGGAGCGGGCGCTCCGTGGTCATCTCGCCCGCGCCGAGGAAGGTGGTCACCACGCGGGCCTCCGGGGCGGCCTCCAGCAGGGCGAAGATCCCGCCGGTGTGGTCCCGGTCCGGGTGCGTCAGCCAGATCCACCGCACGTCGGCGGGGTCGATGGCCTCGGAGAGGGTCGTCAGGAAGTCCCGGTCGGGCAGGCCGAGGCCGGTGTCGACGACCACGGGCTCCCGGGCGTGCAGGACGAAGGCGTTGACCGGGATGAAACCGACTCCGGGCGCTTCGAGCGCGTCCCCGAGCACCGTGATGTCCCGGCCGACTGTGCGTGTGGTCATGGCGGAGCTCCGATGGCCCCCTGGGTGAGCACGCTCGCGACCGCCGTCGGGCTTCCTCTCCCTCTCATCGTGTCCCCGGGCGGCTCCGGCCGCACGCCCGCAGGGGGTGCGGCCGGGGGGTGATGAAAGGAGACGGCATTCCCCGTAAAGGGCGGGCATTCACCTTTCCGTTCCATTCCGCTCTGCGGAAAGGCGAATACCCTCATAAGCCGCGCTAATGACCCGCTACGCCCACCGGCAGGAGCTCCACGTTCACATCGGGCGCATAGCCCGTCGTGAGTCCCGTCCGCCGCGCGAATTCACGTACGCCGGCCAGCTGGTCGGGGCCGAAGCGGAAGTCGAGCGTCGTGAAGTAGCGCTCCAGGAGTTCCGCGTCGAAGGCCTCCCAGCGGGCCGCCTGCTCGGCGACCTTGCCGACCTCCTCCAGGGACACGTCCCGGGAGGCGAGGAAGGCCTCGTGGACCTTCCGCACGACCTCCGGCTCGCGCTCCAGGTAGTCCTTGCGGGCGGCCCAGACGGCGAAGACGAACGGCAGTCCCGTCCACTCCTTCCACATCGCCCCCAGGTCGTGGACGGCGAGCCCGAGCCGGGGCGCGTCGTGCAGCGAGGCCCGCAGAGCGGCGTCGCCGATCAGCACCGCCGCGTCCGCCTCCTGCATCATCAGCCCCAGGTCGGGCGGGCAGGTGTAGTAGTCGGGCCGCACCTCGTACTTCTCCGCGAGCAGCAGCTGGGCCAGGCGTACGGACGTTCGCGAGGTGGATCCCAGAGCGACGCGGGCGCCGTCCAGCTGGTCCAGGGGGACCTGCGAAACGATCACACAGGACATGACGGGACCGTCGCAGCCGACCGCCAGGTCGGGGAAGGCGACGAGCTCGTCCGCGTTGCGGAGGAACTCCACGAGGGTGATGGGGCCGATGTCCAGGCCGCCCTGGACGAGGCTCGCGCTGAGCTTCTCCGGGGTGTCCTTGGTCAGCTCCAAGTCCAGCAGCGTGCCGGTTCTGGCCAGCCCCCAGTAGAGGGGCAGGCAGTTCAGGAACTGAATGTGGCCGACACGGGGCCGGCTGCGATAGGCGTCCACATCGCGAGACTAGCCCCCGCGTCTCCGTCAGCCGTCTGGCGGGTCTCAAACGTCCGAGTGACGTGATCTTTCCCTCTGGTCTCGGCCGGGAGGTGCGTGCTAGGCTCGACGCAAGTTGCAGTTTGGTTTCCCTTGCAGTACGAGGCCTGCGGAGAATGTGACCCGCAGGCTTTTGTAGTTTTCAGACTTCTTAGCAGGTTCTGGAGCAGGGCGACCCTTTGGCCCATAGGAGGGCTCATGGCTACCGGAACCGTCAAGTGGTTCAACGCTGAAAAGGGCTTCGGCTTCATCGCCCAGGACGGCGGCGGCCCGGATGTCTTCGTCCACTACTCCGCGATCAACGCCGCCGGCTTCCGCTCCCTTGAGGAGAACCAGCTGGTGAACTTCGACGTCACCCAGGGCCCGAAGGGCCCGCAGGCGGAGAACGTCACCCCGGCCTAGTCGCCTGGGCCAACCAATCGCGGTTGGATATGCAGTACCCAAGGAGCCCTGTCTTCTCTGCGCGAGCAGAGTCGACGGGGCTCCTGCCTTTGCCCCGGCCGGGTTGTTCGACCGGGCCGGGGGCGCAGCGCCCCTCGGCACCTTCGACGGTGCCGGGGGGCGCTTTGCCGTATCCGGCCGTGACATATCCGGCCGTGACGTATCTGGTCGTGACGTATCCGGCGGTACGGAGCGAAACGACCCCCCGCTCCTTCCTTCCTAGGCCCCCTAGGGTCATACCTAGGGGGCCTAGGTATAAGTTGTGGGAACTGAGCAACGGGAGGGGCACATAGTGCGGATGGGGTTGACGGCCGAGCGGGTCACCGCCGTGGGGGCCGAGGTGGCGGATGACGTGGGGCTGCACCGGGTGACCATGGCGCAGGTCGCGCGGCGGCTCGGGGTGCAGGACGCGAGCCTCTATGCGCACGTCCGCAGCCTGGAAGACCTCCGCGGGCGGATCGCGCTGCTGGCGGCGGACGAGAAGACGCTGCTCATCGCGGAGGCGACCGCGGGGCTCGCGGGACGGGACGCGCTCGTCGCGTTCGCCAACGCCTGGCGGGAGTACGCCCACCGGTTCCCCGGCCGCTACGCGGCGACGCAGGCCCCGATCAAGATCGACCCCGAGCTGGCCGCGAAGGCCGCCGGGCCGCGGCGCGCGGTCGCGCTGACCTACGGCATGCTGCGCTGCTACGGACTGGCGGAGCCCGATCTGACCGACGCGGCCCGGCTGCTGCGCAGCACGTTCCACGGGTTCGTCGCCCTGGAGGCCTCGGGCGGTTTCGCCCACGCGCGGACGCCGCAGGCGTCCTGGCTCTGGTCCCTCGACGCCCTGGACGGCCTGCTGAAGCTGAAGCGCCGCACTGCCTCCCGCGAAGGAGTCTCCGCATGAGCACCCCGACCACCGGCAGCCTCCGGGTGCCCGGCGCGACCCTGCACTACGAAGTGCGCGGCCGGGGCCCGCTCCTGCTGCTGATCCCCGGCGGGACCGGCGGCGCGGCAGCCTTCGACGGCGTCGCCGATGCCCTGGCCGCCGAGTACACCATCGCGTCCTACGATCCGCGCGGCATGTCCCGCAGCCCGCTGGACGACCCGGAGGCCGGGCAGAGCGTGGCCGAGCACGCCGAGGACGCGCTGCGGCTGCTGGACCTGCTGTCGCCCGCCGAGCCCGCCCGGGTCTTCGGCTCCAGTTCGGGCGCGATCGCGGCCCTGCACCTGCTGACCGCCCGGCCCGAACGCCTCGTACGCCTCGTGGCGCACGAGCCCCCCGTGGTGGAGGTGCTGCCGGACGCCCCCGCGCACCGCGCGTTCCTCGCGCGCGTACGGGACACCCTGGACGCGGAGGGGCTCGTGCCGGCGATGGGCGTGTTCGCGGCGGGGCTGAAGAGGGCGGATGGCGAGGGCCAGGGCACGGCGGAGGGCCGGGCTGACCGAGATGCCGAGCCGTCGGCCCGCGCCGGGCTTCCGCCCGCCGCGGCCGCCCGGGTCGAGCGGACGATGGGCGACCTGCCCTACTTCCTCGGGCGCATCGTGCCGGGCTTCATGGCCTACTCCCCGGACCTCCGGCGGCTGGAGGCGGTCTCGGACCGGCTCGTGCTCGCCGGCGGCCGGGACTCCCGTGGCGAGCTGCCCTACCGGCCGGCCGCGTTCCTCGCCGAGCGGTTCGGCAAGGAACTGCTGCACTTCCCCGGCGGGCACATCGGCCTGAGCACGCACCCCGCCGAGTTCGGCGGGGTGCTCCGGCAGGCGTTCCTGTACTAGGCCCTGCGGGCCGGCGGCTCCGTCGCGGGAGGCTCGGTGACGGGCGGCTCGGTGACCGGGGGCTCGGTGACGGTGATCTCCAGGAAGAGGACCGCCTGGTCCGAGATCCGCACGCGGAGCGTGTACGTGCCCGCGGCGACGCCCGTGGTGGACAGTTCCGGCAGGGCGATCTTGCCGTCCGCCGCGGTCGCCGGGAGCGCCAGCTCCGTCAGCTTCTTGCCGTCCTTGTCCAGGAAGTACGGGGTCTTCCCCGCCGTGGCCGGGTCCGCCGGGACCCACTTCCCGTCCTTGTCCTTGGTCCCGAGCCCGGCCGTGGCCTTGGCCCCGGCGACTGCCTTGCCCTTCGCCGTCGCCAGGAACTGCACGCCGTTGATCCCGGTCCCGGCCTCTGCCGTGAGCGGCTTGCCGGCGTTCGCGTCGCTGCGGACCAGCTGGTCCGCCTCCGGGACGGGTACCGGCTTGGCCGGGGTGACCTTGCCGCCGATCCGCAGGGAGACCTCGACCGAAACGGCGTAGCCCGTGGCGCGCAGGGAGAAGGAACCCGCCTTGAGGCCCGCCTTCAGCTTCGGAACCCTGACCAGGCCCTTGGCGTTGGTGCGCACGACCGCGAAGTCCTTGCCGTCGGCCGCGAAGACGGTGCGGCCGGTGGTGTCGTCGTCGACCGAGATCACGATCGCCTGGTCGACGGCCGGCATGCCGTCGGTCAGCACGGCCTTGATGAGCGGGGTGCGCCCGAACTCGGTCCCGGCCTCGGCGGTGAGCTCGGCGGTGCCGACCCGGATCAGCTTGTCCAGGGTCGGCGTCGGGGTCGGCGGCTTGGGAGTCGGCGTCGGGGTCGGGGTCGGCGTCGGCGTGGGGACCGGCGCGGGTGCCGGCGGGGCCGGCGGCGTCGGCAGCTGCGGCGGGTTCGGCGTCGGGTAGTTGCCGGAGGGCGGGTTCGGAACCGGGGTGGCGCCCTGGCCGGCCTGGTACTGCCGCATGTAGCCGAGCACCGTGTTCACGTACTCGCGCGACCTGTTGTAGCTGAGGATCGCCTTGTCGAGGTCGCCCGCGTCGGTGAGGTTGCGCTGCCCCGCGCAGAGGTAGAGGCCGGCACCCAGTGCGGCGTCGTAGATGTTGTTCGGGTCGCGCTTGCCGTCGGCGTTGCCGTCGGCGCCCCAGGTGGACCAGGTGGAGGGGATGAACTGCATCGGGCCGACCGCACGGTCGTACTCCAGGTCCGCGTCCCACTCGCCCTTGTCGGTGTCCCTGATCTCGGCGAAGCCGTTGCCGTCCAGGCGCGGCCCGCGGATCGGCTTCTCGGTGTACCCGTCCGCCTTGAGCCCGTAGCCGGAGGCGTGCACGGACTCCACCCGGCCGAGGCCCGCGAGCAGTTGCCAGGGCAGGTGGCAGCCGGGGAGCGCGGCGGCCACCGAGATCTCGGCACGCTTGTAGGCGTCGAGGGCGGTCGCGGGTATGCCGGCGGTGGCCCCTTCGGGGCTGGCGGCGCCGGGGGGCGCCGGCGGCGGGTCGGCGACCAGGTCCGGAAGGTCCAGCCGGGCGTCACCGCGTTCGGTGGCCTGGGGGCTGTCGGGGGTCGGCTCGGCTTCCCCGGCACCCGCGATCGGTGTGTTGGTCACGACCGCGGCAGTGGTCAGGCTGGCCGCGAGGGCGGCCGTGCACACGACTTTGCGCGAGGTGTTGACGAGGTGACGGTGAAGTGGCTTCACAGTGCGGCGATCCCCCCAGAGCGGAGGCCGATCCGGGCCCCCGTAAAACGTAAGAAGTCACATGATGCTCCGCACGCCCCGACATCTTCGTGCGGACGGCCGGTCGATCGGGCCGTGGAGGTTAACTGTCTATCAGTTCTTCGGACGCGACTCACCGCCACCCCCGGAGATGTGCCCCACCATTCGTCTCATCTTCACGGACCCCTCGCCGGGACGCGGACCAGGGACTTAAGTCCCCGCCCGATTCGCACCAATGGCACCTACTTGACCGCTCTCCGATCTTTATCCTTGGGGAATGGCAACCAGCAAGAAGGACCAGCGGCGCGAGGCCCGCGAGCGCATGCGCGAGGAGCGCGAGGCCCAGGCCCGGCGCGAGAAGCTGCGCGGGCGCGTGCTGATCGGCGGCGCGCTGGTCGCCGTACTGGCCCTCGCGGTCGGCATCGGCCTGTACGCGGCGAACTCCTCGGACTCCGGCGACGAAGCCGCCGGCAAGCCGTTCGTCCAGCCGGCCAACACCACCGGCAAGGACGGGATCGTGATCCCGTACGGCAAGGCCGACGCGAAGAACGTCCTCTCCGTCTGGCTCGACCCGCGCTGCCCCTACTGCGCGGGCGTCGAGATCGGCCTCGGGAAGACCATCAAGGAGCAGGCGGACGCGGGCACGTACCGCGTCGAGTACCACTTCGCCACGTTCCTGGACAAGGCGCTGGGCGGCGGCAAGGGATCCAAGCGCGCGGTCAACGCGCTGGGCGCGGCCGCGAACGAGAGCCCGGAGAAGTTCATGGAGTACCTCCAGGTGCTCTACCAGAACCACCCGGAGAAGGAATCGGACGACAAGTTCGGCTCCACGGCCACCCTGCTGGACCTCGCGAACCAGGTCCCGGGGCTGCGCACGCCCGCCTTCAACCAGGCGGTCAAGGAACTCACCTACATGCCGTGGGTCGAGAAGGTCGGCCAGGCCTTCTACGACCAGAACATGCAGGGCACGCCGGACGTCTCCATCAACGGCAAGAAGCTCACGGTGAACTCCGGCAAGGGCATCGACTCGATCACCCCGGACGAGTTCAAGAAGCTGATCAGCGACAACCTGAAGTAGCGGGGCGGGCGGCGCCGGCCTCCACGCGCCGCTTGTCCTTGCCCTCGCTGCGGATCACGGCGACCGTCCCCACCATCACGAGCAGCGCGGCGATGATCCCCACCGGCAGGAGCCAGGGCCAGTCCCGGTCGTCGGCGTAGTACGCACCCGCGGCTGCGACCAGCCCGGCGATCACGGTGCCCTCAACGAAGTTCGTGCAGCCGTCGCCGGTCTTGTTCGGCGCCGGGGCCAGCCGTATCCGGTCCTTGCCCCGCTGCACGTCGGCGACCGGGACGTTGTCCGCCGTCCCGCAGCCGGGGCACGCCACCTGACTGCCTTTCGCTTCCCCGTAGTTCGTCATGGGCTCCATGATGACGGCCTCGGAACCAACGGCTGTGGCCTGGCGTTCTCTTGGTCGAAAGGGCCGTGCGCGCTGCTGCGCGGCAGTACGTTCAGAGGTGGCTCTTCGAGGGCCGCGTACGAGGGATCCGGGAACACGGGGGGTGGCTGCGAAGTGCTGGCCGAGTCATTGGAAGCGTTGGCCGCGATGGGGGGCGCCGCAGTGGTGCAGGCCGCGACGACGGACGCGTGGACGGAAGTCCGCGACCGGGTCGCGCGGTGGTTCGGGCGGGGCGACGGTGAGCTGGAGCGGGTCCAGCTGGAGCGCCTGGACCGGAGCGCTGCCGAACTCGCGGCCGGGGGTGGGTCGGAGCAGGAGCAGGCTCGCCAGGCGACGGTGTGGCGGACCCGCATCGAGGACCTCCTCGAAGGCCTGGACGAAGAGGAGCGGGAGCAGGCGGCCACCGAGCTGCGCGCCCTGCTGGACGCCACTGCGGATGCCCGCAGCGTCTCGGCCGGAACCGGCGGCGTGGCCGCCGGGCGGGACGTCAGCGTGAAGGCCGAAGGCGGATCGATCGCGGCGGCCGTCCTGCACGGAGGCGCGCACATCGGCCCCCCTCCGGTGCCGGATCCGTCCCAGGGCTGACCGGACCGGCGTTCCCGAGCCTCCCCACCATCACCGCGCCACCGGCCGGCGGCGTGCTCGTCCACGCCGGGCAGGGCAGCCTGGCGGCGCACCACATCGGCCAGGTCACCTACCAGGCCGCTGCGCGGCATGCCGTCTCCTGGCCGCACCAGGTCGGGGTGATCCCCCGCCGGGCCGGTTCGTTCCAGGACCGGGCCGAGGTGCAGCGACTGCGGTCCGCCGTGGAGGGCGGCGGCACGGCGGTCCTGTGTCAGGTGCTGTCCGGGATGGGCGGCGTGGGCAAGACCCAGCTCGCGGCCGACCATGCCCGCCGCGCCTGGGCCGACGGACAGGTCGACCTGCTGGTGTGGGTCACCGCCGCCACCCGCCAGGCCGTCATCGACGCCTACGCCCAGGCCGCCGCCGACATCCTGCACACGGACCCCGCCGACCCGGAGCGGGCCGCCCAGGCGTTCCTGGCCTGGCTCGAACCCGCGCCGGGCCGTCCCCGCTGGCTGATCGTCCTGGACGACGTCGCCGATCCGGGCGACCTGCGCGACCTGTGGCCGCCCGTCCATGACCGTGGGCGGACCCTGGTCACCACCCGTCGCCGCGACGCCGCCCTCGCCACGCACGGCAGTCTGGTCCCGGTCGGCCTGTTCACCCCGGCCGAGGCCACGGCCCACCTCCAACACGCACTGGCCGCCCAGGGGCGCCGCGAACCCGCACCGGACCTCGCGGCTCTGGCCCAGGACCTGGGTCACCTCCCGCTGGCCCTGTCCCAGGCCGCGGCCTACCTGGTCGACACGGAACTGTCCGCCGCCGACTACCGCACCCGCCTCGCCGACCGCGCCCGCCAACTGGCCGACCTGCTCCCCGAGCCCGACCACCTGCCCGACGACCAGTCGACCCCCGCGGCGGCCGCCTGGTCCCTGTCCGTGGACCGCGCGGACGAACTCCGCCCGGCCGGCCTGGCCCGGCCCATGCTCCAGCTCGCCGCGATGCTCGACCCGAACGGGATCCCGCACCAGGTCCTGGCCGGCGATCTGGTCCTCAGCCACCTCACAGCCCAACGATCGTTCCGCCACCGTGGCAGGCCCACCCCGGAACCCCCCGCGGTCACCGAGGAGGAGGCGACCGGCGCGCTGCGGGCGCTTCACCGGCTGAGCCTGATCGACCACTCCCCCTCCGAAGCCCACCAGGCCGTACGCGTCCACCAGATCGTCCAACGGGCCATCCGCGACCCTCTCGGCACCGACTACCGGGACGCACTCGTGCGCGTCGCGGCCGGCACCTTGCTCGAAGCCTGGCCCGACACCGAACGTGATGCCGGCCTGGCCAGCGCCCTGCGCGCCAACACCACCGCCCTGATCGCGTGCGCCGAGGGCGCCCTGCACCAGCCTGCCGTCCACAGGGTGTGGTACCGCCTTGGTGAAAGCCTCGGACAGGCCGGGCAAGTGGCTGCCGCCATCCACCACCTCCAGCAGCTCACGGACACCATCACCCACCGCTTGGGCCCGGACCACCTCAGCACTCTCACCAGCCGGTCCAACCTCGCCCTCTGGCGTGGGCAGGCGGGGGACACCGCCAGGGCTGCGGAGGCAACCGCCCTCCTATTGGAGGACCACCTGCGCGTACTGGGCCCGGACCACCCCAACACCCTCACCACCCGTTCCAACCTCGCCCACTTGCGGGGGAAGGCGGGGGACGTAACCGGGGCTGCTACCGCGTTCGGTGACCTATTGGAGGACTACCTGCGGGTACTGGGCCCTGACCATCCCGACACCCTCACCACCCGTTCCAACCTCGCCCTCTGGCTCGGAGAGGCAGGTGATGCGACGGGGGCCGCTGGCGCGTTTGCCGCCCTGTTGGAGGACTACCTGCGGGTACTGGGCCCTGACCATCCCGACACCCTCACCACCCGGAACAATTTGGCGGCCTGGCGGGGGACCGCCGGTGATCCGGCCGGGGCCGCTGCCGCGTTCGCCGCCCTGCTGGAGGACTGTCTACGGGTACTCGGCCCGGACCACCCCGATACCCTCACCACCCGGCACAACCTCGCCCACTTGCGGGGCGAGACAGGGGATCCGGCCGGAGCCGCAGACGAAGCCGCCGCACTGCTAGAGGACCAACTGCGAGTTCTGGGCCCGGACCACCCCGACACCCTCAACACCCGTCACAGCCTCGCCCACTCGCGGGGCGAGGCAGGAGATCCGGCCGGAGCCGCAGACGAAACCGCCGCACTGGTAGAGGACCACCTGCGAGTTCTGGGCCCGGACCACCCCAGAACACTCATCAGCCGCTCCAGCCTCGCCCACTGGCACGGGGCAGCCGGGAATCCGCTGGGGGCTGCCGCCGCACTCGCCGTTCTGCTGGAGGACCGCCTTCGGGTACTGGGGCCAGACCACCCCGAAACCCTCGCCACCCGATTCAATCTCGCCACCTGGCAGGGGATAGCTGGGGATCCGGGCGGGGCGGCGAAGGCTACCGCCTCATTCCTGGAAGACCACCTGCGCGTGCTGGGCCCGGACCACCCCGACACCCCCATCATCCGGGTCGGTCTCACCCACTGGCGCCGGGAGGCCGGGGAGCATTGACGGTCGCCCGCGCGAGGCGGAGAGCAACCCCACGATGCGCAGGCCTCCGCCGCGACGACGCTCCGGTCAAAGGCACGCCCACACCGTCTTCCCCGGCCCGCCCTGCGCCCTGGGCGCGACTCCCCACTCCCGCGCCAGGGCCCGTACGAGCATCAGCCCGCGGCCGGCCTCCGCCGACCAGGGGTCCACCGCCGCCTCCGCCTCGGGCGGCTGCCGGTCGCCCCGGGCGTCGGTCACCTCGATGCGGACCCGTAGGCCGTCGTAGCCGAGCCGTACCTCGAAGTCCCGGCCGGGCACCCGCCCGTGCAGCACGGCGTTCGCGGCCAGCTCCCCCACCACCAGTTCCACGTCCTCCGCGAGGCCGCAGCCGTGCGGGATCCCCCAGGCCGCGAGCTGCACCCCGGCCAGCCGCCGGGCGAGCCGGGCCCCGCGCGGGGTGGCGGAGAGGCGCTGCCGGAACTCCGCCGGTGCCATGTCACTCATTTCGGTCGTCACCTCACCGAGCGTGGCCGGTCCGCCGTACGCTTTCCAGGAACGGCGGCGCTACGGGGAAACCCCGTAGGACCGGCGGTTGTTGCGTGTACGGGTAGTACGGGCGAGGGCGGTTCAGCAGATGAACGACCTGTCGGAGCGCGAGGAAGAGCCGGAGCGACCGGTGGAGGTCGACGGCACCGCGTACCTTTTCAAGGCGCTCGGCAAAATCATCAAGGTGTTGCGGGAACGCGCGGGCTTGCAGCAAAAGGAGCTCGCCGCACTCGTGCACGTGGGAGAGGACCTGGTGTCCTCCATCGAGCGGGGCGTACGAACACCCCAGCCGGACTTCCTGGAGAACGTCGACCGGGCGCTCGGCGCCGGGGGCGTCCTGATCGCGGCCGTCCCGGACGTGAAGGAGGCGCTGAAGCGGGCGCGGACCCGGCACCCGGATTGGTTCCGGAAGTTCGCGGACGCGGAGGCGGGGTCGGTGGCGCTGCACTACTACGGCGTCCAGGCGATTCCGGGGCTGCTCCAGACCGAGGCTTACGCGCGGGCATTGTTCCGGCACCGCCGTCCTGTGCTAGACGAGGAGACCATCGAGAAGCGCGTGGCGGACCGGCTCGCCCGCCAGGTGATCCTGGACCGGTGGCCCGCGCCCACGTTCAGCTTCGTCCTGGAGCAGTCCGTCCTACTGCGCCCGACGGGCGGCAAAGACGTCCACCGCGCACAGTTGCGCCGCCTGCTGGACGTGGGCAGCCTGCGTACCGTGCAGCTCCAGGTGATGCCTCTGGATCGCGACGAACATCCGGCACTGGACAGCGCGTTCACCCTCCTCCGCCCTAAGGGCCGCAACGAGGTTGCCTACACCGAGAGTTACGGTCACGCGAACCTCATCACCGATCCGGAACAGGTGAGGGTCTACAGCGAGCGCTATGGGATCATCCGGGCACAGGCACTCACGCCCCACGAGTCCCTTGCCCTGATCGAGAAGATGCTGGGAGAACGGTAATGAACACCACGGACCTGGCCTGGTTCAAGAGCAGTTACAGCTCCGGCGAGGGCGGCGAGTGCCTCGAAGTCGCCTTCGACTGGCGGAAGTCCAGCTACAGCAGTGGTGAGGGCGGCAACTGCGTAGAGGTCGCCGGCTGCGCCGACTCCGTGCACGTCCGGGACTCCAAGGTGACGGCCGGCCCCCAGCTGGCCATCGCCCCCGGCGCCTGGGCCGCGTTCCTCGACGGAGTCACCACCGCATAGGAACGGGGGGCCACTCCACATGGCCCCCCGCCTTCCGTTTCCCGGTCAGCCCAGCAGCGCCTTGACCGCCGCGATCACCGGAACTCCCGCTTCTCCGATCAGCGTCGCAATTCCGGAGAAGGTCGCGAGGATTCTCCTGAATCTCGCCTCGGGGGGATTCTCCCCGAGCTCTTCCACCGCCGCGTCGACTTCCGCCCGGTCACTCTCGTCCAGGTGCTCCCTCATCGCCTGGACTTCTTCGATGAGCTTTTCGATAGCCGAGGCCTCCGGCGGAGTTCCGCCGACGTATTTTCCTCCGGCCACGATGTCCCCGGAGCCCGAGTGCTTGGCGTTTCCGATGGCTCCGGGTCCGCTCACCGTGTACTGGTCGCCGGCCATCATCGAGCGCCTCCCCTGATGTCTCCCGAACCGCTGTGCCGGGCCTGGCCGATCGCCCCTTCTCCGTACACCTTGAACTGGTCGCCCATCACCGCTTCCTTGATGTTGATGGTCACCGGGGCGGCATCCGGCCGGCCGATGGCCTTGGTGATCTCGTAGACGAGGTTCTCGATCTCGGCGCGGTCCAGGGACCACACGGCCTCGCGCTGGATGCCGGAGGTGTTGAGGACGAGGCCGTACACCGGGGGCGTGCCGATCACCTTCACGAGTTGCCAGATCAGCAGCCCGAGGACGGCGACCGCGATGACCCCGGCGACGTTCCCGAAGATGGCCACCGCAATGGCTCCGAGGACGATGCAGAGCGCCGCCCGGCGGATGAACCTGCGCCAGGCCGCTCCTTTGTCCACCTCCAATACGCGCTGCCCCACGTGGGAGATGTTGTGCAACGGATAAGCCTCACCGTCGACCCACAGCACACCGTCTTGCACACGGACTTGGACCGTCGAATTGCTAACCGCCATTTCGCGCCCCCCTGGCTCTTTTTGGCGTTGACGGCTCGAAGTGTAGGGCGGGCCAGACCGGCCAAGTAGGGATCGGACCATTTCGACGTAGTCATGATCGATTTCGAATTCCGCTTGACATGCCACACCGCGGAATATCGGGTTCCCCCTGGGACGGCGGTTCCCGGGC
Organism: Streptomyces sp. NPDC058289; assembly: GCF_042880975.1. Classification (NCBI taxonomy): domain Bacteria; kingdom Bacillati; phylum Actinomycetota; class Actinomycetes; order Kitasatosporales; family Streptomycetaceae; genus Streptomyces; species Streptomyces sp. NPDC058289. Next base: position 82,827 of record NZ_JBHVYI010000011.1, on the reverse strand, counting down.
TTACTCGTAGGTCGGCTGCCAGTGGCCTCGTACGTGCTTCTCCAGGGCCTCCGTCCAGACCTGCGGGTCCAGCTCCGCGTAAGCGAAGGTGACCGGCGGGAAGCCGCCCGGGTGGGCGTCGAGGGAGTCCTCGCGGGCGATGAGGACCGTCTCCAGCTCTTCCCGCCCCCGCTTCCAGGACTCCGGGAAGAAGAAGTCGATCTCCTGCCAGCACTCCTCCGTCTGCCGGGACTGCATGCTCGGCGCCAGCTCCGGGAGGAACCCGATCTTGACCTCGGCCTCGCGCAGTCGGAATCCCAGGTCCGTGTAGGCCTGGAGGATCGCGTCCTGGGCCGGGAGGGCGTGCACCTCGATCTCGTCGAAGTCCCCCTGGTCCACCGACTTTTCGACGGCCAGCTCGGTACGGACGGCGACCCGTCCGCCGGGGATGGGTGCGCCCATTCCGTGCGTGAGCGGGGTCTCCCACGGCAGCGCGACCTCGCCGCGGACCGTCACCGTCTCGCCGGCGGGCAGCCGGAAGCCGTCGAGGTCGACCGTCACCACCGTGTAGGGGTGCTCCCAGGCGGTCTTGGCGCCGCTCGGTTCGAGGTCCTCGGCCCGTACGACCACCTCCAGCCGCACCCGCGCGATGTCCATGTCGGCGCCGCCGCCCACGGCGGTGACCACGCAGCGCAGGATCCCGCCCGGGTGGACCTTCGGGTTCTCGACGACCGTTTCCACGCTGGGCGCGTTGACGCCGAGGGCGCTCAGAAACTTGCGGAATGCCATGACTCTCCCCGTTCACGGACCGGCTCCCCCGCCGGTCGACGAGGTCACTGTAAACAGCTTGCCCAGCGCCGGCGTTGGGGCGGGGACGGGTGTTCAGCCGACAGAACCCGCTTCCTTGCCGTGCGCCTTCATGCAGGCGTTGTCGAAGGCCAGCAACCCGATCGTGCCGCCGGACGGGGCGCCCCGGTACTCGGCGACGACCCGCCAGCCGCGCTGCTCCAGGAGCACCTTGGAGACGTACACCTCGCCCTTCTCGTCCTTGCGCTGCTCCGCTTTCCCGGCTTCCTTCCAGGCGCGCTTGCCCAGCTCGCGCACCGTGGCCTCGAACCGGGCCAGGTCCACCGGCACGGCATCGGTCCCGAAGCCCTTGAAGGCAACGGCGCACGACACGGCCGAAGCCGCCTCGCTCGTACGGAGGTAGTCCGGATCGTTCGCCGGCGCGCCCGCGGCCGCAGCCGAGGTGTCGAGGTCCGTACGCACGACCTCCCTGGTCAGCGGCCCGGTGCCCGCGGGGCGGGGCGACACCGCGGCGGAGGCGGACGCGGACGCGGCCCCGGACCCCGCCCCTCCGGTACCGGAGTCGCTCGTGCCGCAGCTCACGGCTCCGAGCGCGATGACCGCTGTCGCCACGGCAGCCCACTTCATCCTGTTCACAGTCCCCCCATGCCAGGGACCGTTCGCCCCCGTGATCGAGGAGGGAGTCTGGCACAGCGGGGATCGGGACGACCCCGACGGGTCCATTCGTGCAGGTCGCCGCGGGATTCGGCGGGCTCCAACCGCCGTGACAGTCCGGTGACATGGAGCAGACGCTTCGCCTACACACCCTCCGTAATTTTCTTCTTGCAGCCCCACCAAGCCCCGACAGGCGACAGTCCGTCCGGCAGAGGAGGTGCCGTGAAAACCCTCCTTCCTCCACCACCTGCCACGGAGTTCCCCATGTCGATCCGCACCCGCTCCCGCCGTCAGACCCTCCTCCGCTCCGCCGTCGCCACCGCCGCCCTCGCGGGAGCCCTCCTGGCTCCGGGCACCGCCTTCGCGGCCGATGCCCCCAAGGCCGGCGCCCCGAAGGCCGACGCTTCGGTCCAGGGCCTGGGCGGGGAGCTCGTCAAGCACCTCGTCCTGGCCAACGGCACCAAGGCGGACCTGTGGAAGAAGGGCAAGGCCTCGTACTGGCTGGACGTCTACTCCGAGGGCAGCAGCCAGCTCGGCCGGCTCAGCGTCGGCGGTCCGGGCGAGCAGGCGGAGGACGGCGACCAGATCGCCGGCATGTGGGTCACCCTGGACGGCAAGGGCCAGGTCCGGTCGTGGAAGAACCCGGAGTCCCGGGGATTCGCGCAGGGCGGCAGCGAGACGCGGCAGGGCTGCACGGTGACGACTCACATGGCCACCCCCCTCGACGGCGTCAGCCTCGAACTCTCCAACGGCCCGTCGGGCCCGGTCGCGAAGCTCATCGACGCGAAGAGCTCCCGGACGCTCGCCACGCTCACCCCGGCCAACCCGGTCGGGCTCGCCGGTGGCGTCCGCATCAAGGAAGCCTGGGAGCCGCAGGCACGCCAGCTCCAGGTGCACGTCGCCGACGGCGTGATCCCGTGGCTGGGCGTCAGCTTCCCGGCGCCCCTCAAGGACTGCGGCGCCAAGCCCTCCACCCCGGCCAAGCCCTCCGCCACCCCGAAGCCCGCGATCTCCGCCCACGGCGGCTCGCAGACCGTCGTGGTCCCCAAGGGCGGCGTGGCCGCCGGCGCGGAGGTGGCCGACTCCACCAACAGCGCGTCCGCGTGGATCGCTGCCGGCGCGGGCTCCGCGGTCCTCGGCGCCGCCGGCTTCCTCCTGCTCCGCCGCCGTTCGGCCCAGCAGCGCTGAGCCTCACCGAACGCCCCCGTAAGGCCCCCCGGCCTTGCGGGGGCTTCCGGGGTGCTCCGGGGGCTCCTGGCGGCTTCCGGGGGCTCCTGCCCGTCCGGAGACCGGCTGGGAGGGATGCCACGGGGGTGCGACCCTCGCAGCCACCGGTCGGCCGGCAGTCCCCGGAGCACCTCGTGTACCTCGTGTACCTCGTGTACCTCGTGTGCCCCGCGCCCCGCCAAGCCCCCGCCCGGTCGTCCTACGCGTACAGCTCCTCGATCTCGCGCGCGTACCGCTCCGCCACCGCCCGGCGGCGGAGCTTCAGGGTCGGGGTGAGGGTGCCCGCCTCCACGGTGAACTCCCCGGGCAGGACCCGGAAGGCGCGGACGCGGGCCGGGCGGGAGACCGTGGCGTTGGCCGCCTCGACCGCTTCCGCGACGAGGGCCCGTACGGCAGGGTGCTCGCCGGGGGCGGCCGGGTCCAGGGTCACCGACTCGCGGGCCGCCCAGGCGGCGATCTCCTCCGCGTCCAGGGTGATCAGGGCCACCGGGTGGGGTCGGCGGTCACCGATCATGACCGCGCGGGAGACGTAGCGGGAGCGCTGGACGGCGAACTCCAGCTCGGTGGGGGTGATGTTCTTGCCCGCCGAGGTGATGATCAGCTCCTTCTTGCGGCCGGTGATGGAGAGGTAGCCGTCCGGGTCGACCTCGCCCAGGTCGCCGGTGTGCAGCCAGCCGTCCGGGTCGAGCGTCTGCGCCGTCGCCGTGTCGTTGGCGTGGTACCCGGGGAAGATCATCGGCCCCCGGGCCAGGACCTCCCCGTCCTCGGCGATGCGGACCTCGCACCCGGCGATCGGGCGGCCCACCGATCCGTAGCGGATCCCGCCCGGGTGGTTGAGGCTGATGACCCCGCCCGACTCCGTCATGCCGTAGCCCTCGAAGACCGCGATCCCGCAGGCCCGCAGGAAGTCGAGGGTGGCCGGGGCGATCGGGGCGCCGCCCGTCAGAGCCCATTTCAGGCGCCCCCCGAAGGCGCCCCTGACCAGGGAGTACAGGGATTTCTCGGCAGCCTCGTACGCCGCCCGGTCCGTATCCGGGAGGCGTCCCTCGGAGGCCAGCACCCCGAGGCGGACCGCCTCCGCGAAGCGGTCCGTACCACCCTCCTGGGACTCCGCGAGGGAGAGGACCACGGAGTGCAGCTTCTCGAACAGGCGGGGCACGGACGGCAGATGGGTCGGGCGGGCTTCGGCGAGCTCGCCGATGACATCCTCGATCCGGCCGCCGAAGTAGCAGAGCTCCCCGCCCTCCAGGAGGGTGGTGAACTGGATCAGCTGGGCCAGCAGGTGGGCGAGGGGGAGGTAGAGGTACGTGGAGTCCCCCGGGCCGCCCTTGACCAGCGGGAGGGTGGCATCCTGGATCGCGCCGAGGTTGGCGTGCGTGAGGCGGCACCCCTTGGGCAGGCCGGTGGTGCCCGAGGTGTAGACGATGGAGGCGTCGGCCGCGGGGTCCACCGCCGCGGCGCGGGCGAGGAGTTCGGCTTTCGGCGCCGGGCCGGGTAGGGCGCGCAGCCCGTCCATCTCCACCACCGCGCGCAGCCCCGGGAGCTTCGGGCGCAGCGCCTCCACCCGCGCCGCCTGCCCGGCGTCGTCGCAGACGACCACCACGGCCGCGGAGTCCGACAGCACCCAGGCGAGCTCCTCCTCCCCGGCCGTCGGGTACACCGGCACGAGGACGGCCCCCGCGGCCAGGACCCCGAAGTGGGTGTACGTCCACTCCGGGCGGGTCTCCGCGAGCACCGCGACGCGCTCGCCGGGGGCCACCCCGAGGCCGAGCAGGGCGCGGCCGGACTCTCGCACGCGGGAGCGCAGTTGACCGTAGGAGACGGTGGTCCAGCTCCCGTCCCCTCCCCCCTTGTGGCGCAGGGCGGTCTCGGCCGCGTACCGCTCGCCCGTCCACTCCGTGAACACCGCCAACGTGCGCGGCCGCACGGCACCGCCGGTCTCGCTCCCACTCATCGGGCTCATCGGGCTCATCGAGTACGTCGGGTTCACCGGGATCGCCTCCCCTTCGGGTCGTACCGATGACGCTAGGCACCGCTGAGGCGTCCGCGGCATGACCGGAAGCGTCACCCCCGCTGACCTCAGCGCTCATTGCGGCTACCGTCGGACCCATGGGGAGGCGGACGGTCACCGTGCACCACGTGCGTGCCGTGCTCGCGGGGGCGCGCGGCCGCGGGCTCGACACCGTGCCGCTGCTCCAGGAGGCGCAGATTCCGCCGCTGCTGCTGGGCGACGACCGGGCGCGGGTCACGCCGGCGCAGTTCGCGCGGCTGTTCCGGGCGCTGTACCGGGCGATGCAGGACGAGTTCCTGGGACTGTCCGCCGTCCCCAGCCGGCCCGGGACCTTCGCGATGATGTGCAGGGCCTCCCTGGGCTGCCCCGATCTCGGTGCGGCGGTGGAACGCTCCGCCACCTTCTACGGGCTGTTCCCGGGCGGGCCGGAGCTGGCGCTCGAAGTCGAGGGCGGGCAGGCGTGGTTCATGGTGCGCAACGAGTTCGCGCGGGACGAGGAGCGCTTCCTCACCGAGTGCGTGCTCGCCATCTGGCACCGGCTGAGCAGCTGGCTGATCGGCCGGCGCATCCCCCTGGCCCACGCCTCCTTCGCGTATCCGGCGCCGCCGCACGCGGAGGAGTACGAGCTCCTCTTCGACTGCCCGGTCCGCTTCGGCGAGGCCCGCACGGGCGCGGCCGTGGCCTTCGACGCGCACTGGCTGACGGCTCCGCTCGTACGGGACGAGGCCGCGCTCGACGCGATGCTCCGGCGGGCCCCCTTCGACCTGCTGTCCCGGCCGGCGTACGGGACCACGGTCGCGGAGCAGGTCCGCCGGACCCTGACCCAGGCCCTGCGCGGCTCGCCCCGCCTGCCGGAACTGGGCGAGGTGGCGGCGCGCCTGGCGGTCTCCCCGGCCACGCTGCGGCGGCGGCTCCAGCAGGAGGGCACGTCCTTCCAGCAGCTGAAGGACCACGTGCGGCGCGATGCGGCGATCGCCGGCCTGGCGGAGAGCCGCGAACCCATCGCGGAGCTGGCGGCCCGCCTGGGCTTCTCCGAGGACACGGCCTTCCACCGTGCCTTCCGCCGCTGGACGGGCACCACCCCGGGCGCGTACCGCATCGCGTCGGGCGGCTGAGGCGCGCGCCGGTCCATCGGGGCGCGCCTAGGCCAAGCCCAACAGCTCCAGCACCCGGCCCACCGCCTCGATGATCGGCCGCCCGACCTCGCCCGCGAGGGTCGCGAGGCCCAGTACGGCCATCAGGGCCCCGTGCCGCGCCTCCGGGCCGCTCTCCGGGGAGACGATCACCGGCAGGTTGGTGTCGATGGTGCCCGCGCCGGCCGGCGTGACCTGGGCGCGGAGCTCCAGGAGCAGCCGCTCCAACTGCTGGATCGCCTCCTGCGGGGTGACCGGGGCCGCCTGCGGGGCGCCGATGGTCGGGGACTGGTTCTTGACGATGCCGATGTTGCCCGATCCGTTCACGGTGACGCTGTCCCCGTAGTGGTACGAACTGCTGCTGCCGCTGTCCGTCGTCATGTCTTCACCACTCCGATGTTTCCCGAGCCGTTGATGTTGGCGGTGTCACCGACGTGGACGTAGTGCCCGATGTTCACCGTCGGCTGGGCCACGTAGAGGGAGAACTCCGTCTCCGGGCGCTCGATGGCGTCGACGATCCGAGCGACCAGCCTCCGCAGCTCGGCCCGGTCCGCGAGGGTCACCACCGCGACGGGGGCGCCGGAGGTCTCCACGCCCACAGCAGGCGATTGCTGACCCGCAGCACGAGGTCGGGCACCCCGAAGTCCTCCCGCCCGGCCGGCTTCGCCGGCGGGGTCGGCGCCGGCACCCACAACGGCGTCAGCGGAGGCGACTGGGAAGGGGGCCGCTGCGGCGGCTGCCCCCACTGCGGGGGCGGTGGCGGCTGCGGCGGTACCGTCACGTCTTCACCACCCCCGAGTTGCCCACCCCGCCGTAGATGTTCACGCTGTCGCCGAGGTGGTAGCTCTTCAGGTTGAGCTCCACCCGGTCCATCCGGATCGAGAACTCCGCCTCCGGGTGGTCGATGGCGTGGACGATGTGCTGGACGACCACCCCCAGCTGACTCTCGTCCCGCATCGTCACCAGTGCGATGGACGCGCTGGCCACCTCCACGGCCAGGACGTGCAGGTCCGGCCTGGTCGCCTTGTAGACGAGCTGCGCCACGAGGTAGAGCGCCGCAATGATCCCGAAGGCCCACAGCATCTCGAACTCGGAAGTCATCTCCTCCTCGCACCAGCGGGAGGAGTAGTCGCACGAGTTGAACGTCTCGTCGATGACGAACTCCGCGAACAGGAAGAACACCACGACCAGGGCCGCCCCCCACTTCAGGAACTGCACGACGGCCTTCGCCCGGTCGGGCGACAGCACCGAGGTGTGGACCCGGACGATGTTGTGCAAGGGATAGGCGGCCGTCCCCACCCACAACAGACGGCGGCTGATGCGCAGTTCGACGCCGTACGCCCCCGCGCCCGGCGGCAGGGGCGGCAGCGGCGGCCCCTGCGGTGGTGGCGGTGCGACCCCGTTGAATTCCATGACTCCCCCAGTCGACGGCGCAGTCGACTGCGCCGGAAACCATTAAGCACACCGACCGGCTGTGATGTAAGCGTCAATTACCCGCCAACTCTCTTATGGATCACGGCTGTTGAGCACACCACCTCGACACCATCGCCCGCGCGGCGCGCGTTTGTACCGCACCCGCGGCCACCCCGACAAGGTGCCGACAAGGCGGGCGGGGCAAGCAGGTCGGGGCGAGCGGGGTGGGCGACACGGCGGGGTGCGGCCCCGGGTCAGGAAAGCTGAGCTGTGCGGTCAGCGACGTTCCTACCGGTCGGTCACTACCTTCTCCTCACCTACCACCCCCACCCGGACCCTTGGGAGAGCCGCCCCATGCGCATCCGAAGCTCAGCACTCGCCGCAGTGGCCGCCCTGGCCCTGTCGGCCGCGATCCCGACCACCGCCACCGCCTCCGCCCAGGGGGAGGAGGCCGCCGCCCGCCCCGGCGACATCGTCAGCAGCGCGCCGTCCGCGTTCCACCCACTGCCGGGTCAGCCCACCAACACCAAGGCCTGGAAGATCCACTACAACTCCACGACCGCCGACGGAGCCCCGAACGTCGTCTCCGGCACCGTCATCGTCCCGCAGGACGGCCGCACCGGCCCGCGCCCCCTGATCACCTACGCCGTCGGCACCGTCGGCATGGGCGACTCCTGCGCGCCGAGCAACAACCTCCCGTACGGCACCGCCCTGGAGGCCAACCTCATCCAGCAGCTCACCCTGCGCGGCTGGGCCGTCGTCGTCACCGACTACGAGGGCCTCGGTACCCCCGGCGTGCACACCTACACCGTCGGCCCCTCCGCCGGCCACGCCGTGCTCGACGCCGCCCGCGCGGCCACCCGCCTCCCCGAGGCCGGGCTGTCGGCCACGACGCCCGTCGGCATCATGGGGTACTCCCAGGGCGGCCAGGCCAGCAGCTGGGCCGCCGAGCTGCAGGGCTCGTACGCACCGGAGTTGCAGGTCAAGGGCACCGCGACGGGCGGCGTCCCGGCCGACCTGCTGAAGGTGGCCGACTTCAACAACGGCTCCTACGGCTCCGGCCTCATCTTCATGGCCGCCGCCGGCCAGGACGCGGCCTTCCCGGAGCTGAAGCTCGACTCCTACCTCAACCCGGCCGGCAAGCTCCTGGTCGGCGCCATGAAGGACAACTGCGTCGCGATCGACTCCATCGCCGGCTCCTTCAAACGGATCTCCGACCTGACCACCCGCAACCCGCTCGCGCAGCCGGACTGGCAGGCCCGCCTGAACCAGAGCAAGCTCGGGCGCACCGCCCCGGCCGCGCCCGTGTACCAGTACCACGCGCTCGGTGACGAGCTCATCCCGTACGCCGTCGGCAGCCGGCTGCGCTCCGACTGGTGCGCGCGGGGCGCGAACGTCGAGTTCGACACCATCTGGATCGGCGAGCACGTCAGCGGCGTCATCACGCAGTCCCTGGCGGCGGGCAACTGGCTCGCGGACCGTTTCGCTGGCCGCTCGGCGCGCCCCAACTGCTGATCCGGCACAGGATGTTGCTGCCCCGTCCGGGAGGGAGCCGTGTTCCGCGGTCTCACTCCCCGGCGGGGCAGGAGCGCGTCCCGGAGGGCAGCCGGCCGTCGATCAGGAAGTGGTCCACGTACCCCTGCACACAGCGCGAGGCGGCGTACCCGGTGTGCCCGTCGCCCTTGTAGTCCACGACCACGGTGTTGCCGAGCCGCTTCGCCGTCTCCTCCGTCCACTCGTACGGGGTGGCCGGGTCCCCGCGCGTACCGACGAGCAGGATCCGCGGGATACCGGCGGGGCGGTCGATCCTGCGGATGAAATCGGTGCCGGCCGGGCGCCCGTAGCAGGCCAGCACGGTCATCAGCTGGCGCGGCCCGAAGATCGGCGAAGCGGCGAGGAAGACCGGCTGGAGCTCCCCCAGCTCCTGCGCGACGGCCGCCGGGGAGGCCTTGGCGTCGCCGCGGTCCGGGTCGTCGGCGCAGTTCACGGCGACGAGCGCGGCGGCCGCGTTGTCGGCGGGCACGGCGACGGCGCCGGCCGCCTCCTCCCGGGGCGGCGGCGGTTCGTCCGGACCGCCGAGCTGCATCAGCCCCACGGGGTCGCCGTTGCGCTCGACCAGCGCGAGCGCGTCCGCGAGGTCGGGCCACCACTTCTGCGAGTACAGGGCGATCCCGATGGCGTCGGCCACGTCCTGCCCGGTGAAGCGCAGTCCGCCCTCGCCGGTCAGCGGCGCTGCGTCCAAGCGGGTGACGAGGGCCTGGACCTTCTCCTTGGCGGTACGGGTGTTCGTGCCGTAGACGCAGTCCTGCCGGTGGGCGCACCAGACGAGGAAGTTGTCCAGCGCCCGCTGCTGGCCGACCGCCGACAGCAGGGCCTGCTCGCCGAGCGGCTCGGTGAGGGTGTCGACCCCGTCGAGGGCCATGCGGCCGGTGCGGCGCGGGAACAGCGCGGCGTAGACCGCACCGAGGCGCGTGCCGTAGGAGAAGCCGAGGAAGTCGAGCTTTTCCTCCCCGAGGGCCTCGCGCAGCAGGTCCATGTCGCGGGCCACGCTGACGGTACCGACGTACGGGAGCACCGGGCCGGAATCGAGGGCGCAGCGCTTGGCGACGGCGCGGAGCGCGGCGAGCTGGGCGGCGGGCCCGGCGGGGGCCGCGCCTCCCCCCGGGGCGCCTCCTCCGCAGGTGACGGGGGCGCTGCGGCCGACGCCGCGGGGGTCGAAGGTGACGAGGTCGTAGCGCTTGTTGAGCTCCGCGAAGGCGTTGGGGTCGGCGGCGAGGGTGGAGATGCCGGGGGCGCCGGGGCCGCCGAAGTTCATCACGAGGGAGCCGAGCCGCTTGCCGCCGGGCGCGGTGGCGGGAAGCTTGGCGACGGCGATCCGGAGCGTGCCCTTGGTTCTTCCGTTCCCCCCGTGGTCGATCGGCACGGTGAGGGTGCCGCAGCGCATGCCGGCGGGCACGGGCTTCTCGGGGCACGCACCCCACTGGATCCCCGTACGCGCAGGTGTACGCGCAGGTGCCGGACCGGGCACGGCGGCGAGCAGGGCGCCGGCCAGGGCGGTGCCGACGACTCCGGCGCCTATCCGGGTACGGGCCCGCGTAGCCGAGCGGCAGCCGGAGCGGGAACGGGAACGGGAACGGTGCACTGCACCCTCCTGGAGCGGCCCCCCGGACCAGTGAGCCCACCATAAACGCGCCCCCGGCACGCCGCTCCGCAAGCCCATCACCCATCCGGCCCCTTGACGCGCCCGACCGGACACCGCTGCGCGGGGCTGAGTCCCCTACCCGCCCTTCCACCGTTCCCAGGGCTGCGCCCTGACCCCCCTGGGGCTCCGCCCCAGACCCCGGTCCTCAAACGCCGGACGGCTGAAAGGACCCGGCACGCCGGCCAAATCCAGCCGCCCCGTCACGGGCGGCGGTACAAGGACTCGATCTCCCGCTCGAAGTCCCGCGCGACCGCGCCCCGCTTCAGCTTCATCGAAGGCGTCAGGTGCCCCTGTTCCTCCGTGAAGTCCCCCTCCAGCACCGCGAACCGCCGGATCGACTCCGCCCGCGACACCAGCCGGTTCGCCTCGTCGACCGCCCGCTGGAGGTCCGCCCACAGTTCCTCGTCGGCCACCAGCTCCCTGATCGGCACGCCCACCTTCTTGTGCATCTGCCGCCAGTGCTGGAGCCCTTCCGGTTCCAGGGTGATCAGTGCGGTGACGTAGGGCCGGTTGTCGCCGACCACCATGCACTGGCCCACCAGCGGGTGGGCCCGTAGCCAGTCCTCCAGGGGTGCGGGGGCCACGTTCTTCCCGCCGGAGGTGATGATCAGGTCCTTCTTCCGCCCGGTGATCGTCAGGTAGCCGTCGTCGTCGAGCTCCCCGATGTCCCCCGTGGACAGCCACTGCTCCCCGCCCACCGCGACGCCGCTGTTCCAGTACCCCGCGAACACGTGCGGCCCCCGCAACAGCACCTCCCCGTCGTCGGCGATCCGTACCGCCGTGCCCGGCAGCGGCCACCCCACCGTGCCCAGCCGGGGCCGCAGCGGCGGGGTGACGGTCGCGGCCGCGGTCGTCTCCGTGAGCCCGTAGCCCTCGAAGACCTCGATGCCCGCGCCCGTGTAGAAGGCGGCGAGGCGGCGGCCCAGCGGGGAGCCGCCGCTCAGGATGTACCGCACGCGCCCGCCCAGTGCCGCCCGGATCCGCCGGTACACGAGCGGTTCGTACAGCGCCCGGCCCAGCCGCAGGCCCAGCCCCGGCCGCTTGCCCTCCACCAACTCCCCGAAGCTGCGCGCGATCCGCGCCGCCCGGTCGAAGGAGGAGGCCCGGCCCATCTTCTCGGCCGTGGCCCGGCCGGTGTTGTAGACCTTCTCCAGGACGTACGGGATCGCCAGCAGGAACGTCGGCCGGAAGCCGGCCAGGTCGGACAGGAGGTCCTCGCTGCGGATGCTCGGCGCGTGCCCCAGCTTCACCCGCGCCCGCATGCAGCCGACGGCCACCATCCGCCCGAAGACGTGCGACAGCGGCAGGAAGAGCAGGGTCGAGGCCGGGTCCTTGCTGACCGATTTGAAGACGGGGTGCAGCAGCTCCACCGAGTTGTCCACCTCGGCGAAGAAGTTGGCGTGCGTCAGCACGCACCCCTTGGGCTGCCCCGTCGTCCCGGAGGTGTAGATCAGCGTCGCTACGGACTCCGGCGCGCACCCGGCCCGCCGGGCCGCCACGACCTCGTCGGGCACGTGCTCCCCGGCCTTGACCAGCCGGGCCACGGCCCCCGTGTCGAACTCCCAGAGATGGCGCAGCCAGGGCAGGTTGGCCCGCTCCGAGCTGATGATGCGCGCCTGCGCGGTGTCTTCGACCGCGCAGGCGACGGCGCCCGAGTCCTGGATGATCCAGCGCGCCTGGATCGCGGAGGAGGTCGGGTACACCGGGACGGTGATCAGCCCGGCCGCCCAGCCCGCGAAGTCGAGCAGGGTCCACTCGTAGGTGGTCCGCGCCATGATGGCCAGCCGGTCGCCCGGCCGCAGCCCCTCGGCGATCAGCCCCTTCGCGACGGCGAGCACCTCGCCGGCGAACTCGGCGGCCGTGACGTCCCGCCAGGTCCCGTCCTGCTCCTTGCGGGCGAGTACGGCGTCCCCCGGCGCCTCCCGGGCATTGTCGAAGGGGATGTCCCCGAGGGACCCGCGGACCGGCACCGGCGCCAGCGGCGGCACCCACACCTGGCGCACTCGCCCGTCGATCACGGTCTTGACGGGCTCGACGGGTTGTGGCGGCTTGACGGCCCTCACCAGGCTCGATTCGGCGGTCACGGCGTGCCTCCCTGGCCGGACGGAGTGTTACCGCCGGTAATCTACTTAGCGGTAACCATCCCTGAACACCCCTGTGCCCGCCTTTTCACCGTTGCTCCACGCCACGCCGCCCACACCCCCACCTCACGCGCACTCCCACCACTCCCGCGGGTGCCGCGGGTGCCGCAAGTGCCGCGTAAAACCGGTGCCGGAAGATCATCCGTCCGTAAGACTTCCCCCATGACCTCCCCCGACCCGAACCCCAAGGCCGAGCTCCACTTCTACCTCCAGTCGGCCCGCGAAGCGCTGCTCTGGAAGCTCGAAGGCCTCTCGGAATACGACGCCCGCCGCCCGCTGACCCCGACCGGCACCAACCTCCTGGGCCTGGTCAAGCACGCGGCCACCACGGAGCTGGGCTACCTCGGCGACACCTTCGCCCGCCCCTCCGGCGAACCCCTCCCCTGGGTCGCGGAAGATGCCGAACCCAACGCGGACATGTGGGCCACCGCAGACCAGTCGCGCGCGGACGTCATCGGCCTCTACCACCGCGCATGGGCACACGCGGACGCGACGCTCGACGCCCTCCCCTTGGACACGATCGGCACGGTCCCGTGGTGGCCGAGCCACGACAACAAGGTCTCCCTGCACCACGCCGTGGTCCGCATCATCTCCGACACCCACCGCCACGCCGGCCACGCCGACATCCTCCGCGAACTCCTGGACGGCACCACGGGCATGCAGCCCACCAACGTCGGCCTCCCCCCGGCCGACACCACCTGGTGGGAGGCCCACCACGCCCGCCTGGAGCAGGCGGCGCGCGAGGCCTAGAACCGGCTCAAGGCCTCCGGGGCACCCGGTTCGGATCGCGTACGGCCCTCGGTGCCCGCGCCCCGGTCGCCCGACGGTTCGCCGGAATGCCCTGTTGTCAGCCGGCGTCCCAGACGGTCACCGTGACATCGAACTCGGCAGGTCCGGACACATTGGTGACGGTGAAGTAGCCGAGGCGGCCGTTCCACGTCCTCAGGCAGGCCATGTCCCCCGTCTGGACCGCGAGCGAGCGCCGTGCCAGCCGTCCCTTCGCCGCGGAGCAGTCCCGGTAGCCCGGCGGCGTCGCGCCGTCCCACGCCGCGATCGCGTTGCCGGAGACCTCACCGGGGTGGCAGTCGCACTCCAGGCCGAGATCGCCGACCGCCGCGCCGGAGGGCGGTACATGGTCCAGCCACCAGCCCACCGGTCCCCCGTTGCTGTAGAGCAGCAGGGTTCCCTGCCAGCGCACCTTCGGGGTTGGGGCCGGCTTCGGCGACATCGGCGGCACGGAGGACGTCGACGGGGTCGACGGAGCTGACGGGACGGAGGGTGAGGGCAGCGGATCCGGAGGCGATGACTGCGCCGGCATCGAAGGGGTGGGCGGGGGTGCGGCACCGCCATTGCCGGTGGCCTTGCCTTGATCGGACCCGTTGACGTCGTGACCGGCGCAGTCTGCGCCGGTGCTGCAGTTGTTCTGCGTGCCGATCTCCGTCCCACCGCACGACGACAGAGCCAGAACGGCGCTCGCTGCCAGCGCGGCACCTCTGACGGCCCCCGATCTCCGCGCCCTCATCACCCCTTCTCGTTGATGTCGCGGCCCGCACACTGGGATGAGTTGCTGCAGTCGTTCCTGACGTCGCCCTTGTCGGAGTTCGTAAGGAACATCGCCGCCGCGGTGATCAGCGCGGCGACGATCGTGCCCATCACGGACAACACGGCGATCCACTGATTCCTGGTCAAAGTGGCCACTATTCATCCTTCCCCTCAGCGACTCTCCACGGGAAGAGCACTGTTCGAAACGCCTCCGCCGCACGGATGGTTCCGCAAATCCATTGAATGCAAGGTCAGTTCGAGGATGAGCCGCGCCGGAGAGGAGATGCCTGCCCTCAGGCGGCCGCCGTCGCCTCGGCGGGCGGGCAGGTGCGGCAGCGGCTCGGCTCCGGGGCTCTGAAGGCCCGGTCGCAGCCGTCGCAGTTCTGGAGCGGATCCGGGCGCCGCCCGTCGCCCGCCACCCCCGCTGCCGCCAGCCGTACCGGAGGCAGCGGGGGCGGGAGCATGGCCCGGAGCCGGTAGTCCAGCACGGAGGCCGCCTCGGGTTCGGGTTCGGGCTCCGGCTCCGGTACGGGTACGGGTACGGGCTCCGGCTCCGAATCCGACTCCTCGACGGGCTCCGGCACGGGCTCCTCGTCCGGCGGCGGAGGCGGCGACGTTGGGGGCGGGGGGCAGCCGGGCTTGTTGTACGAGTAGGTCCGCGTCACCACGCGACCGTCCTCCAGCCGTTCGCGGCGCCGCTCCAGGTACCCGTGCCGCTCCAGCTCCCGCAGGGCGGTACCGAGCCTGATCTCACCCTCCGGGAACCGCCCGGCGAGCGCCTTGATGCCGACGGGCGCACCATCGGGCAGCGACTGGATGTACGCCGCGACCCCGATCGCCGTCGCCGACAGCTCGCGGTGTTGGAGGAGGTGGTTGCCGATCACGGTGTAGTGAGTCGCGTGCCACGTGTTGACGTGGATGACACCGGATCGAGGGGTCCCGGCACGAACTCGGGACGATGCGCGCGAGGGCGCGCTAGGCTGCTCAAGAGCCATGAGGAAGGTACTGCTTCCTGCTTGGTCAGGCCCTCGACCGGGATTGCAGTCCCGCCGGGGGCCGTCTCATGTCTGTTGTTGTCGTCAGGGCGAGCATATGCCCGGCAACCGGTCTGAAATCCAGCTCAGTTGGCACAGTTCACCCGACCGAGCGACGGGGCCCTGCGAGCGGGCCGGACGCGGGCCGATCGGGTTGGGTCGGTTGGTTTTTTCCCCGGTTCTTTGGGTCTTTATGCGTCGGGCGCCGCCGGACAGCGGAGCCCCGCGACCCGGGCGTCGAGGCGGACCTCCGCCCACACCTCCCCCCACACCACCTTCAGCGGCGCCGCCCCCTCCCTCGAGCCCCGGCACTCCGCGAGCACCCCGACCGGCACGATCCCGTACCCCGCGTCGCGGATCCCCGGGATCCGGCCGCGCGTCACGGCATTCACCCCGAGCTCGGCGACGATCTGCGCCGGACCCTCGAAAGGGAGCCTCCCCGGAGGGCTCCGCCCCCGCCGGGAATCGCCTTGCCCAGGAGGCGTGGCCCTCGGATGATCTCCGCATGGACGACACCCCGAACCAACTCCCCTCCGCCCTGCCCGCGTTGCGTACCGAAGCGGCCGACGCGGGCTTCACCCTGTCCAGCGAGGACCGCACCGGCAGCTTCCTGGCGGCGCTTGCCGCCGGCCGGCCCGGGGGGCGGATCCTCGAGCTCGGTACCGGTGTGGGCGAGGGCGCCGCCTGGCTGCTCAGCGGTATGGACCCGGCCTCCCGCCTGACCACCGTCGAGCTCGACGCCACCGTCCAGGCCGTCGCCCGGAAACAGCTGGGCGCGGACCCGCGGGTGACCTTCGTGTCCGGGGACGGCGGTACGTGGCTGGAGGACTTCGACGGCGCGCCCTTCGACCTCGTCTTCGCGGACACCTGGCCGGGCAAGTTCACCCACCTGGACAGGGCCCTGGAACTCGTGGCTCCCGGCGGGACCTACCTGATCGACGACCTCCTCCCCCAGCCCGGCCGGCCGAAGGACCACGAGGCCTCCGTCGAACGCCTGCTGGGCGAGCTGGACGCGCGCGAGGACTTCCGGTGCGTCCGCCTGGCCTGGGCGAGCGGCCTGCTGATGGCGGTACGCACAGCCTGACGACGCCGGCGGCCGCCATGCCGCCGCCCTACCCGATGGACTCCTCGCCGACCTCGCCCGTCACGTACACGGCGTCCCTCAGGAGCGCCTCGGTCACCCGGACCCCCGTGAGCCGCTCGGCGAGCGCGAACACCGCCGCCTTCTCGTCGACATCGGGGTCCGGGTCGCCCGCCGGGTTCAGGCCGAGCTCGCTCATCACGGAGTTCAGCGCGTCGGGGGTGCTGCCGGTGCGGTCCGCCGGGTACTCGAAGGTCGTCCGCAGCTCCCCGTCTTCGTACCAGTGGAAGAAGTCCATGGGCTTCCCCCCGTTGCTCGTGTGCGAGACGGCGCGCGACCCGGCGGACAGGGCCTCCATGAACCGCGGCCGCGTCCCCACATCGCCGCCGAACTCCATCACGAGGGTCCAGTCCTCACACCCCCCACCGACAGCCGCAGCCCCCGCCCGGACGGGGGCGGGGGCTGCGGCGGTTGAGTGGCGAGGCTCAGGCGGTGACGAGGACCTTCGCCGGGTCGGCGTCCGTGGCGTCGGACGGGGCCGGGGCCTCGGCCGGGTCGTCCAGGAGGGACGAGGAGGCGGTGGCGTAGGCCACCTTGTCCAGGATGCCTTCGCGGGCCGCGACGATGACCGGGACCAGCGCCTGGCCGGCCACGTTGGTGGCCGTGCGCATCATGTCCAGGATCGGGTCGATCGCCATCAGCAGGCCCACGCCCTCCAGCGGGAGACCCAGCGTGGAGAGGGTCAGGGTCAGCATGACCGTGGCGCCCGTCAGGCCGGCCGTGGCGGCGGATCCGACGACCGAGACGAAGGCGATCAGCAGGTAGTCGGTGATGCCGAGCTGCACGTCGAAGATCTGCGCGATGAAGATCGCGGCGAGCGCCGGGTAGATCGCGGCGCAGCCGTCCATCTTGGTGGTCGCGCCGAACGGGACGGCGAAGGAGGCGTACTCCTTCGGGACGCCGAGGCGCTCGGTGACCTTCTGGGTGACCGGCATGGTGCCGACCGAGGAGCGGGAGACGAAGGCCAGCTGGATGGCCGGCCAGGCGCCCTTGAAGAACTGGAGCGGGTTGACCTTGGCCACGCTCCACAGGAGCAGCGGGTAGACGCCGAACATCACGAGCGCGGAGCCGACGTACACGTCCACCGTGAAGGTGGCGTACTTGCCGAGCAGGTCCCAGCCGTAGGTGGCGATCGCGGTGCCGATCAGGCCGACGGTGCCGATCGGGGCGAGGCGGATGACCCACCACAGGGCCTTCTGGAGCAGCTCGAGCACGGACTCGGCGAGGTTCAGCACCGGCTGCGCCTTGCTGCCGAGCTGGAGGGCGGCGATGCCGGCGACGGCGGCGAGGAAGACGATCTGCAGGACGTTCAGCTCGGTGAACGGCGTGATGATGTCGGTCGGCACGATGCCGGTCAGGAAGTCCAGCCAGGACCCGTGGCGCTTCGGCAGCTTGCCGTCCTGCGGGGTCAGGCCGGTGCCGGAGCCCGGGTTGGTGAGCAGGCCGATGGCGAGGCCGATGGCCACCGCGATCAGCGACGTGATCATGAACCAAAGCAGGGTGCGCGAGGCGAGCCGCGCGGCGTTGTTCACCTTCCGGAGGTTGGTGATCGACACCAGGATGGCGAAGAAGACGAGCGGGGCGACGGCCAGCTTCAGGAGCTGGACGAATATATCGCCTATCTGCTCCAGGGTCGTACCGAGCCAGCTGATCTCCTGACTGCGGGAGACCCAGCCGAGCAGAACGCCGAGCACGAGGCCGGTGACGATCTGGGCCCAGAAGGGGAACTTGAGCGAGGACTTCTTCGCCGGGGCGGCCTCTACGGGGGCCTCGGCGGCAGGGGCCTGCGGTGACGCGGACACGGACACTCTCCGGGTGGTTCTGCGGTTTCTGCGGTGGGGTGGTGGTGCGGTGCGGCAGCACCCGGAAATGCGAAGAGCCGGGCGGGCGGGACCGCTGCTGTGCCGGGGCTGGTCGCGGGACTCAGCGACAACAGCAACAGGCCGCGGACGCGCGGCGGCAGAGGTCGACGTGCAGGCGCGCCACGAGCGGAACGCTCGGGGTCATCTGGTGCGCGGCTGTCGTCAACATGTTGAACACGCTAACACTTCACCTTTGGGAATCTCAAAGCCTCCCTTTGGGTCAACTGGCCCGCCGCAGGCCGCAAACCCCTGCGAACCCTCCGGAAAACGCCGAAAGCCCCGGCGTCGCGGGTGGTGAACCCGGCGCCGAGGCATTTCGGTGTGTGATGAAGCTAACTGGCGCGCGCGGCCTCGTCGACCGCGTCGTCCTCCTGGCTGCGGTTCGCGGCGAGCTTGTCCTTCGCGCCCGCGACGCGTCCGGAAATGGCCACGGACATCTCGTCGCGCTGCTTGCGCAGCAGCACGAAGGAGAGCGGCGCGGAGATCACGAGGGCGAGCAGCACGACCCAGGCGGGGTTGGCGTCACCGAGACCGGAGGGCACCCAGCCCAGCCGGACCAGACCGGCGACGAGGACGAGGCACCCGATGAAGATCCCCAGGCGCATCGCGGTGTAACGGATCGTCGCGCTCGGCTTGAGGGACACGGTGACCCCTGCTCTCTGTGTCGTCCAGGTCGGTTTCGTGCCCGTCCAGTGAAGCACGCCGGGCCTACGCGCACGGCCGCCGGGGGTCGTCGACGGGCACCAGCCGCAGCGCGGACAGTGGGATCTTGAGGGCGGCCTTCTCCCGCGGGTCCCACAGGACGGCCGTTCCGCCCGCGTCGCCGAGGGAGAGATAGGGGCGTACGGGGTCCAGCGTCCCCCCGTCCACGGGCACCCGGGCCACGTCCTTGACCGGATGGACGCAGACCCACTCGGGCTTGATCCCGTAGTAGCGGCTCGGGGTCCTCCCCTCGGCGGCCGCGGCGACGGCTTTCTGCCCGGCGGACGAGGCCGACACGAACGCCAGGCCGACCACACCGGCCATCAGCGCGTAGACGCTCACGAACGCGACGGCGGTGTACCCGAACCAGCTGCCCGTGATCATGCGGTGGGTGTGGCGCATGTAGCCGAGAACGGCCGGGGCGATGAGCAGGACCAGTGCCGCGGCCAGCAGCCTGAACGTCGCCAACAGGCGCATCGCCGCCGGGACCTCGACGTCTTCCATGTCGAGGCCGAAGGCGTCCAGGTAGAGGGTGGGCAGGGACAGCCCGAACCCGGGGAACAGGCCGGGCAGGAAGGCCAGGAGTGCGGGCAGCAGCCAGGGCAGGGTCAGCGCCCACCGCGACTGCCGCACCCAGAGCCACACCCCGGTGAGCACCAGGTAGCCGAAGCCGATCCCGATCACCACGACCCCGAAGCCCACCCGCCGGTCGGGGGCCGTCGCCACGGCGAAGGCGCCGAAGGCGGCCGCCAGCAGGGGTGCGCTGCACCCCAACGCCAGGAGCCTCGCACCGGAGAGCTCGGGGAGCACCCAGCGGGCGATCATGAGCGCGGCCGCCATGGCGCCGAGGAGGAACGGCAGCGGGGGCACCACCGACCAGAGCGGCCCCGCGCCCCACAGCCCCGCCGTCCAGGCACCGCAGACGAGTCCGACCAGCGCCGGGAACCGCATCATGGCCATCCGCCGCGAGCGCGCGCGCCGCAGGGGCCAGACCGACGGCGGTGGCGGCGGCGTCACGTCCATGGAGCGGCGTACGGCCACCTCGGCCGACGCCCCGGGCACCCCTGACACCCCTGGCAGGGAACGTGCCGCGAGGACCAGGGCCTCCTCCTCGCTGCCGGCCCGCACCTGACGGCCCGTGTCCCGGCTGCCCAAGGTGCGGGCGGCCCAAGCCGCGACGCTCGCCCGCCACCGGCCCGCCCGGGTCTCCGCCGGCTGCTCCCCGGCCGCCGGGGGGCGGTACACGTACCAGACGGGCAGGTCCACCGGATCCCGCTCGACGCACTGCACCGCCTCCACCACGAGGTCGAGCACCAGGCGGTCGGATATGACTTCGAGGTGTTCCCGGGCGGCGGTCGACGCCCGGATCGCCGACCCGGGGAACCTGAGCTCGACCGTGTACTGACAGTCGACCTCGCCCCGGGGCCCGGAAACCTGTTCCTCGCGCCGGTTCAGCACCGGCCAGCCCCGGGCCTGCAGTTCGGCCTCGAACAGCGCGCAGTCCGTCGAGGTCCCCTTCAGCCGCGCCAGCGCCACGGCCCGCTGGTCCCAGCGCTGCCCCGATCCCGTCACTCCCACCGCTGCCTCCCCCGCTCCCCTTCGGACCGGCGAAGCGTACTGGCGGTCAGCCCAGCGGCAGCATCATCGTGATGTCGTCGCGGTCGTCGCCCGGGGCCACCCGGATCGCGCCGGGGACGCGGCCGACCTCCTTGTAGCCGCAGGCGGCGTAGAAGTGCTCCAGGCCCAGGCCGCCCCGGCAGCCGAGGCGGACCGCCTCGATGCCCTCCATCGTGCGGGCGGCGTCGGCGACGGCGTCCATCAGCGCGCGGCCGGCGCCGCGGCCCTGGAGGGCGGGGTCGACCATGACGGTGTAGACCCAGACCCAGTGCTTCTGCAGCCGGTGCTGGTTGGGGGCGATGACGGCGGTGGCGCGCACCCGGCCCGTGGCGTCGCGCCCGACGAGCAGGCGGCTGCGGCCCTCGGCGGCCGCGGCGAGGTGCTTGTCGACCTCGGGGCGGACGTCCTCGATGGCGACGGGCGGTACGAAGCCCACCGCGCCGCCGGCGTTGGACACGTCGGTCCAGAGCGCGGCGAAGTCTTCGGCCAGGGCGGAGTCGACGTCGGGGTCGACGACCGGATCGAAGGTAAAGGTAAGGGTCATAGGGCTAGATTAGCCATTACTCCACACGGTGCGCAAAGGGCCCCGGCCTCCAAAAACGGAGGACCGGGGCCCAGGCGTCACCGCATCCGACCGGGCGTCAGAGCCGCATCGCCTGCGGCGTCTCGCGGAGCTCCGCGTCCGCGCCGGGGTACTCGCGGATGATCTCGTAGCGCGTGTTGCGCTCGACCGGGCGGAAGCCCGCCTCGCGGATCAGTTCCAGGAGGTCTTCGCGGCCCAGCTTGTTCGGGGTGCCGTAGTTGTCCGCGTCGTGCGTGATCTTGTACTCGACGACCGAGCCGTCCATGTCGTCCGCGCCGTGCTGGAGGGCGAGCTGCGCCGTCTGCACGCCGTGCATCACCCAGAAGACCTTCACGTGCGGGACGTTGTCGAAGAGCAGGCGGGAGACCGCGAAGGTCTTCAGCGCCTCGGCGCCCGTCGCCATCGTCGTGCGCGCCTGGAGCTTGTTGCGTACCTTGCCGTCCTTCATGTCCACGAAGTCGTGCTGGTAGCGCAGCGGGATGAAGACCTGGAAACCGCCGGTCTCGTCCTGCAGTTCGCGCAGCCGGAGCACGTGGTCCACGCGGTGGCGCGGCTCCTCGATGTGCCCGTAGAGCATCGTCGCCGGGGTCTTGAGGCCCTTGGAGTGCGCGAGGCGGTGGATGCGCGACCAGTCTTCCCAGTGGGTGCGGTGGTCGACGATGTGCTGGCGGACTTCCCAGTCGAAGATCTCGGCGCCGCCGCCGGTGAGCGATTCCAGGCCCGCATCGATCAGCTCGTCCAGGATGTCGGAGGCCGACATGCCGGAGATCGTCTCGAAGTGGTGGATCTCGGTCGCCGTGAACGCCTTCAGCGAGACGTTCGGCAGCGCCTCCTTCAGCGCGGAGAGCGAGCGCGGGTAGTACCGCCACGGCAGGCTCGGGTGCAGGCCGTTGACGATGTGCAGCTCGGTGAGGTTCTCGTTCTCCATGGTCTTGGCCAGGCGGACGGCTTCCTCGATGCGCATCGTGTACGCGTCCTTCTCGCCCGGCTTGCGCTGGAACGAGCAGTACGCGCACGAGGCCGTGCACACGTTCGTCATGTTGAGGTGGCGGTTGACGTTGAAGTGGACGACGTCGCCGTTCTTGCGCGTGCGCACCTCGTGGGCGAGACCGCCGAGCCAGGCCAGGTCGTCCGACTCGTAGAGGGCGATGCCGTCCTCACGGGTCAGCCGCTCGCCGGAGCGAACCTTGTCCTCCAGCTCACGCTTGAACCCAGCGTCCATGCCGGTCCTCTCCTCTGTCCTCTGTCCCCATGCCCGCCCTGCGCGGTCCGCGGCGCGGTACGTGTGCCCCACAACCGCGTCCCAACCGTACTCTCAGCGCCCTCAGGCTTCCTCCGGCAGGCCCCCGACCCGGTTCTCCCACTTGGTGGAGAGCACGATCGTCGTGCGCGTGCGCGAGACGCCCTTGGTGCCGGAGAGCTTGCGGATGATCTTCTCCAGCCCGTCCACGTCACCGACCCGGACCTTGAGCATGTACGAGTCGTCGCCGGCGATGAACCAGCAGTCCTCGATCTCCGAGAGGTCGCGCAGCCGGCGGGCCACGTCCTCGTGGTCCGCGGCGTCGGACAGCGAGATGCCGATCAGTGCCGTGACGCCGAGGCCGAGCGAGGCCGCGTCCACGGTCGCGCGGTAGCCGGTGATGACTCCGGCCGTCTCCAGCCGGTTGATCCGGTCGGTGACGCTGGGGCCGGAGAGGCCCACGAGCCGGCCCAGCTCGGCGTACGAGGCACGTCCGTTCTCACGAAGTGCCTGGATGAGCTGCTTGTCCACCGCGTCCATATACCTGAAGCCTTCCATTATTCGGCGATCCCTCAAGTTTACGTATAGAATCCAAGGCACACAGGGTCGACACCCTGTGAATCTTTCAACAGATCAAAGATGATCTGGCAATCTTCAGGAGTGGTTCACCGTGTACACGATCGAGATGGCCTACGCGCACATGCGACAGCTCCAGGAGCTGGCCAACCGATCCCGCACCGACCAGCCCGCCGCCGCACACCGCGTCGACAAGACCCGTAAGCCGGGGCGCGCCAAGAAGCGCTAAGCGCCACCGCTTGCCTCCCGGGGACGGGAGCCTCCGAGCTCCCCTTCCCACCGGCGGTACAGCCCGTGCGGCACCCCTGCCGCGTCGAGCACCCGCCCCGCGACGAAGTCCACCAGATCCTGGATGTGCGTCGCACCCGCGTAGAACGCCGGAGAGGCGGGCAGCACCACTGCGCCCGCCTCGTCCAGGCTCACCAGATGCTTCAGCGTCTGCCCGCTCAGCGGGGTCTCCCGTACCGTCACCACCAGCCGGCGGCGCTCCTTGAGCGTCACGCTCGCGACCCGCTGGAGCAGGTCCTTCGACAGCCCGAGCGCCACCCCGGCCACGCAGGCCGTGGACGCGGGCACGATCAGCATCCCCTTGACGGGGTACGAGCCGCTGCTCGGTCCGGCCGCCAGATCCCCCGCCGCCCAGTGGCGCACGCCGTCCAGGTCCGGGCGCGCGAAGGTCGCGGGCTTGCCGTCGGCCCCCCGTTCCAGCCACTCCCCCAGATCGTCACGCCAGTGTGCGTCGCGGAAGGCGATCCCCGTCTCGTCCAGCAGCGTCAGGCGCGAGGCCCGGCTCACCACCAAATCCACGCTCTCGCCCGCCGCCAGCAGCCCGCGGATCACCGCGGCCGCGTACGGCGTCCCGGACGCCCCGGAAACCCCGACCACCCACGGGGTGCGCTTGCCCTCAGTCATACCTCCGAGACTATCCGGCCACCGCCGACGGGCACTGGCTAAGGTGTCCGCACGTTCAAGGGGTGGACACGGCGGAGGGGTCGTCATGAGGGGAAGCAGTACACACCCGGGCGGTACGGGCTCCTTCGCCTGGAGCCGGACCGGCCGGGCCGTGGCCGCCGCGAAGCTGATGCTGGGCTGGGTGGCGCTGCTCTGGCTGATCGAGGCCGTCGACTACGCCACGGGCCACGCGCTCGACGCGTACGGGATCACCGCGCGGGAGGCCGACGGCCTGAGCGGGATACCCCTGGCGCCCTTCCTGCACTTCGGCTTCGACCACGTGGCCTCCAACAGCGTCCCGCTGCTGGTCCTCGGCTTCGTCACCGCACTGAGCGGCATCGGCCGCTTCCTGGCCGTCTGCACCGCCATCATCCTGGCCGACGGGTTCGCCGTCTGGCTGATCTCCCCGCCCCACAGCATCACGGCGGGCGCCTCGGGCCTGATCTTCGGCCTCTTCGGCTACCTGCTGGTCCGCGGCTTCGTGGAGCGCAGCCCGCTGGGCGTGGCGGTCGCCGTCGTCATCGCCGCCTTCTGGGGCACGACCTTCCTGGCCGGAGCCCTCCCGACGGACTCGGTGGTCAGCTGGCAGGCCCACCTCTTCGGCCTCCTGGCCGGCGCTGCGGTGGCCCTGGCGGCCCGACCGCGGCCGGAGGTGGCGGCGGTCTAGCCTGCGGCGCCGGGGTCCACGGGGAGGGCGGCCGTGTCCACGGCGACCTTCCCGATGCCGGTCTCCACGGTGACCAAGGGAACGGCAACATCGCTGAGGAAGCCCCACTCGTCCGACAGCTGAGCCTTGAGTTCGCTCCACAAAGCCCAAATGGTGGCGTTGTGGATCGGCTTGAGCGGACTCATCACGATGGCGCCCTCGACCATCTCCATCCGGTAACCGGGGAACATGTCCTCGAACCGGCTGAGCTGTGAGTGCAGGCGGTCGCTCTCCGAGACGGTCACGTCGGCCTCCCTGTCCATGCACTCGATGGTATGCCGCACGCTAGCCACCGGGGCAGGTCGCGAACCGCCGGTTCCGGCAGGGCACACACGATCGAGTTACAGCGACAGCCCCCGCACCACCAGGTCCGCCAGCGCGCACACGAACAGGGCCATGCCGATGAAACCGTTCACCGTGAAGAAGGCGCGGTTCAGGCGGGACAGGTCGTGGGGCGTGACGATGGTGTGCTCGTAGACGAAGGCGGCCACGACGATCAGCAGGCCCAGCCAGAACAGCCAGCCCGCGTCCGTCGCCACCGCGTACCAGGCCAGCAGGCCCGTGGTCACGACGTGCGCGCCGCGCGCGCCCCACAGGGCGGCCGGGATGCCGAAGCGGGCCGGGACGGACTTGACGCCCTCCGCGCGGTCAGCGGCCACGTCCTGGCAGGCGAAGATCAGGTCGAAGCCGCCGATCCACACGCCCACCGCGAGGCCGAGGATCACCGCGTCCCAGGACCACTCGCCGGTGATCGCGATCCAGGCCCCGACCGGGCCCATCGCCTGGGCGATGCCGAGGATCGCATGCGGGAAGTTCGTGAACCGCTTCCCGTACGGGTACACCACCATCGGTACGACGGCGATCGGCGCCAGCATCAGGCAGAGCGGGTTCAGCAGCGCCGCCGCGCCCAGGAACACGACGAGGGCGATCCCGGCGCCGGTCCACGCGGAGCGGACCGAGACGGCGCCCGTCACCAGCTCGCGCCCGGCGGTCCGCGGGTTCCGTGCGTCGATCTCCCGGTCGATGATCCGGTTGGCGGCCATCGCGAAGGTCCGCAGCCCCACCATGCAGACGGTGACGAGCAGCAGCTCGGTCCAGTGCATCCGCTCATCGAGCGTGTACATGGCGGTGAGCGCGGCGATGTAGGCGAAGGGCAGCGCGAAGACCGAGTGCTCGATCATCACGAGCCGCAGGAAGGCCTTCACCTTGCCGACCGGCTGCGGCGCCGGGCCGGACGAGCCGAGCAGTTCGTCGGCGGTCGTCATCATGCGAGGCTTCTCCGGAAGTCTTCGAGGTCGGCCAGCAGGTCCGCCGTGTGGAGGGGGCCGAGCTCCAGGGTCCACGGGCCCGCGTCGTGGCCCTCGGGCGGGGTGACGTGGGCGGTCAGCTGCCAGGTGACGGCGGCGGACGGGCTCGCCTCCAGGCGCAGGAAGTTCCCGGCCTCGACGGTGAACGGCTCGGCGGACGCCAGGGCGCGCTGGAGCTGCTCCGCGAAGTCGTCCGCCTCGATGTCCCGCGCGCCGGGCAGCTCGAAGCCGTCGCCCTCGCCGTCCTCGTCGAGCATCAGCGCCCAGACGTTGCCGGGCCCCGCGAACTCCTCGGGCGAGACGCCCGCCTGCTCGGCGGCCTCGCGGACGCCCGGATCGGCCGGGTCGAGTTCCGGGCGCACCAGGGCCACGTAGACCGTGTCGGTCCCGATGAAGAGGGCGGGGCCACCCGTCTCGATGTCGCTCACAGGCCGTACTCCTTCCAGCGGCTGTCCACCAGGGCCGCGGTCGCCGGGTCGGACTCGACCATGTCAGGCCAGCCGCCGTCCCGCGTGTAGCCCTCCGTCGGCAGCTTCTTCGTGGCGTCGATGCCCGCCTTGCCTCCCCAGAACTGCTGGTAGGAGGCGTGGTCCAGGTGGTCCACCGGGCCCTCCACGACGGTGAGGTCGCGGGAGTAGTCCGTATTGCCGAGCGCCCGCCAGGAGACCTCGTGGAGGTCGTGGACGTCGCAGTCCTTGTCCACCACGATGATCAGCTTGGTCAGCGACATCATGTGCGCGCCCCAGATGGCGTGCATGACCTTCTGCGCGTGCTTCGGGTACTTCTTGTCGATCGAGACGATCGCGCAGTTGTGGAAGCCGCCCGACTCGGGGAGGTGGTAGTCCACGATGTCCGGGACGATGATCTTGAGGAGCGGCAGGAAGAAGCGTTCCGTCGCGCGCCCGAGCGGGCCGTCCTCCGTCGGCGGCCGGCCGACGACGATCGACTGGATCAGCGGACGCTTCCGCATCGTCACGCAGTCGATCTTCAGCGCGGGGAACGGCTCCTGCGGGGTGTAGAAGCCGGTGTGGTCGCCGAAGGGGCCTTCGGGAAGCGTCTCCCCGGGCTCCAGCCAGCCCTCGATGACCACCTCGGCGTGGGCCGGGACCTGGAGCGGGACCGTCTTGCAGTCCACCATCTCGATCCGCTTGCCCGCCACGAACCCGGCGAAGAGGTACTCGTCGATGTCGCCCGGCAGCGGCGCGGTCGACGCGTACGTCACGGCCGGCGGGCAGCCGAAGGCGATCGCGACCGGCAGCCGCTCACCGCGCGCCGCGGCCACCGCGTAGTGGTTGCGGCTGTCCTTGTGGATCTGCCAGTGCATGCCGATGGTGCGCTTGTCGTGGCGCTGGAGGCGGTACAGGCCGAGGTTGCGCACGCCCGTCTCCGGGTGCTTGGTGTGCGTGAGGCCGAGGTTGAAGAAGGATCCGCCGTCCTTGGGCCAGGTGAAGAGGGCCGGCAGCTGGTCCAGGTCCACGTCGTCGCCGGTGAGGACGACCTCCTGGACGGGCGCGGACTCGCCCTTCACCTTCTTCGGCGGCACGTGCACCATCGAGCCGAGCTTGCCGAAGGCCTCGCGGACGCCGATGAAGCCCTGCGGCAGCTCCGGCTTGAGCAGGCCGCCGATCTTCTCGCTGATCTCGGCGTACGACTTCAGCCCGAGGGCCTTCAGCAGTCGCCGGTCGGTCCCGAAGACGTTCATGGCCAGCGGCATCGCCGAGCCCTTGACGTTCTCGAAGAGCAGCGCGGGTCCGCCCGCCTTGTTCACTCTGTCGACGATCTCCCCGACCTCTAGGTACGGGTCCACTTCGGCCTTGATGCGCTTGAGGTCGCCCTCCCGCTCAAGGGCCCGGAGCAGCGAGCGGAGATCGTCGTAAGCCATGGGGGCAATTGTGGCATCCCCGCTCAGAGCCCGAACCGCGGCGGGGCCTCTACCCTGGAAGAGTCCACGGCGGACCTGTCCGGTCCGCACCGTTCTTCTGGGGGTCGGTCCCACACCGTGCTGCGCTATCTGCCGTTCCTGCTGATCATCGCGCTGACCATCTACACCTTCATCGACTGCCTGAACACGCCGGAAGAAGAGGTCAAGCACCTTCCGAAGGTCGTCTGGGTCCTGATCATCCTGCTCTTCTCGATCGTCGGTCCGGTGGTGTGGCTGTTCGCGGGCAAGAAGCGGGTGCCCGGCGGCGCCGGCCGGCCGCGACAGGGCCGCCGCACGTGGGTGGCCCCCGATGACAACCCGGAGTTCCTGAAGTCCCTGCGCGAGGAGCGGGACGAGAAGGAGAAGGACAAGGAGTAGGCCCCGGCCCCGGCCCTACGGGGCTCCCGTGCCCGCCCGCGCCGCCGCCCGCTGCGCCGCCTGCGCGAAGGCCCGTACGGCGCCGGTGTCCTCGCCCGCGCGCCAGACCAGCCCGTACCCGACCGGCTCGGCGTCGGCCACGGGCACGTGGGTGACGCCAGGCCGGGCGTGGTACGCCGCGGCGTGGGCCGAGGTCAGCAGGGCGCCCTGACCGGCGGCGACCAGCATCAGGGCCTCCTGAAGGTTCGTCACCTCCGGGCCGCGCCGGATCGGCCGCCCGCCCGGGGTGCGCGCCGGGGCCTGGTGCTCGCGCAGGTACCCGGGCAGGTCCCCGGCCACGGCCAGCAGCGCGACCCCCGCCAGCTCCTCCAGCGTCACGGAGTCCCGCCCGGCCAGCGGATGCCCGGCGGCCACGGCCAGCGCCCGCGCCTCGGTGAACAGGGTCGGCCCCTCCCCCAGATCGGGTTCGCGGACCGGGAACTCGGCGAAGGCCACGTCGAAGGCGCCGCCGCGCAGTTGCCCGTACGGGTCGGAGAGCGGCACCTCGCACACCTCGACGCTGAGGCCGGGGTGCGTGGTGCGCAGGGCCTGCGCAGCGCGCAGGACGAGTTCGCCGGCGGGCGGGGTGGTGAAGCCGACGTGCAGCACCCCGTCCGCCGCGCGGGCCGTCGCCGCAGCCCGGTCCAGGGCGGCGGCGATGGCGCGGTGGTGGGGTTCCAGGTCGGCGCGGAGCTGGGCTCCGAGCGAGGTGAGGGCGACGCTGCGGCTGGTGCGCAGGAAGAGCCGGGCTCCGACGCGCCGCTCCAGCCGCTGTACGAGCTGGCTGACGCGGGCCCGGGAGAGCAGCATGCGCTCGGCGGTCCGGCCGAAGTGCAGTTCCTCGGCCAGGATCAGGAAGCAGTCCAGCTCATCGCGATCGGTAGGCATGGCTGAACGAACGTTGAGGTCTTCGCCGTTGTTCCCGTACGGGCGGCGGGCGAGGGTGGTTGAGCCGGCAACTTCCCGCTCTTCCCTCCTTCTCCCTTCCTCCCTCCGTACTGCGAGGTCCTTCCATGCACACCATCCGCGGGCGCCGGCTCGGCGTCCTGCTCGTCCTGTGCGGTGCCATCTTCCTCGAAGGCATCGACGTCGCGATGCTGAACGTGGCCCTGCCGTCCATCCGCGCCGAACTCGGCCTCGAAACCGGCGCGCTCCAGTGGGTGATGAGCGCCTACGTGCTCGGCTACGGCGGCTTCATGCTGCTCGGCGGCCGCGCGGCCGACCTCTTCGGACGCCGCCGGATGTTCATCGGCTGGCTGACGGTGTTCCTGCTCTTCTCCGGGCTCGGCGGGCTCGCCACCGAGGGCTGGCAGTTGATCGTCGCCCGCTTCGTGACCGGGGTCGCCGCCGCCTTCATGACCCCGGCAGGGCTCTCCATCATCACCACCGGCTTCGACGAGGGGCCCCAGCGGGAAAAGGCGCTGCTCGTGTACTCGGGCACGGCCGCCGCCGGCTTCTCCGTCGGGCTGGTCGCGGGCGGGCTGCTCGCCTCGGTGGACTGGCGCTGGGTGTTCTTCGCTCCCGTGGCGCTGGCCGCGCTGATCCTGGCGGGCGCACTGGCCTTCGTACCGAAGGCACCGAAGGCACCGACGTCACCGAAGTCGCCGAAGTCGCCGAAGGCACCGACCGCACCGTCGGACGCGCGCCGGGAGCGGGGCCGGATCGACGTGTGGGGCGGGGTGCTCGTGACCGGGGGCGTCGTGCTGCTCGTCCTCGGCGTGGAGGAGCTCGCGGCGCTGCCCGCGGTGGCGGGGCTGGCGCTGCTCGGGGCGTTCGCCCTCGTCGAGCGGCGCACGGCCGAGCCGCTGGTCCGGCTCGGCATCCTGCGCTCGCCCGGGCTGCTGCGGGCCAACGCGGCGGCGCTCCTGTTCTCGGCCGCGTTCTTCGGCTTCCAGTTCCTGGTGGTGCTCTACCTCCAGGAACTGCGCGGCTGGTCCACCTTGCAGACCAGCCTCGCGATGCTGGTGATCGGGATCGACGCGGTCCTCTCGCCGACCGTGGTGCCGAAGCTGGTGACGCGGTACGGGAACGGCCGGCTGATCTTCGCCGGCCTGCTGCTGGCGGCGCTGGCGTACGGGCTGTTCCTGCCGCTGGGCGCCGACTGGTCCTACCTGCTCATGTTGCCGGGCCTGCTCCTGCTCGGGCTCGCCTTCGCCCTGGTCTACGGGCCGCTGACCATCGTCGCCACCGAGGGGGTCGCGGAGGAGGAGCAGGGCCTGGCGGGCGGGCTGCTGTACACGGCGTTCCAGTTCGGCGCAGCGCTCGGGCTGGCCGGTGTGACGGGGGTGGCGGCCGGCGCCGCCGACGCCCTGGAGGGGTTCCGGGCGGCGCTGCTCGTCCCCTTCGCGGCCGTCCTGGTGGCCGCGGCCGTCAGCCTGCCGGGGCTCCGGCGGGGCTCACACCGCCCAGGGCAGGGGCCGGGTGCCCTCGGTGCCGGGGACGGAGACGAGGCCGTCGGCGCGCATGGCGACGTACACCTCGGTGTCCGCCAGGGCGTGGACGTGGCGCAGGACGTCCGGGGGTAGCACCACGGCCTCACCTGCGGCGACCTTCTCGGTCCGGCCGCCGCAGGTGACGTCCAGCGCGCCGACGGTCACCGTCCAGACCTGCTCGCGGCTGACGGAGTGCTCGGGGCCGGTGATCCCGGCGGGGATGGCGGCGTGCCAGGTGCTCAGTTCGGCGCTGCCCCGACTGGGGGAGGCGTAGCCGGTCATGGTCGCGTTCGGGGTGGTGATGACGTGGTCGTGGGACGGGGTGATGACGCGCAAGGCGGGTCCTTCGCTTTCTCCGGCAGGGTGAGTCAAGCTGCTTTACTCATGCGAGTAAAGCAGCTTGACTCACCTGTGTCACCATGTTTCCGTGACCCACCCCCACCAGAACGACGAGCGCGCCGAACCGGACACCGAGCCCGGGGCCGAGCCCGGCATCGAGCTGGCCTTCCTCCTCGGCCTCGGCTTCCAGCTCCTCCTCGGCGAGTTCACCCGCCGCCTCGACGAGGCCGGGTACGCCGACGGCCTGCGCCCCCTGCACGGCATGGCCTTCCAGGCCCTGGGGGCCTCCGGCGCCACCGCGACCGAGCTCGCCGAACGGCTCGGGGTGACCAAGCAGGCCGCCGGGCAGCTCGTCGACGACCTGGAGCGGCGCGGCTACCTGCGCCGCACCCCGCACCCCGAGGGCGGCCGGCGCAAGCTGGTGGTCCTGACGGAGGCCGCGAACGCCCACCTGGGGGGCGCCGGCCGGGTCCTGCACGAGCTGGAGGCCGAGCTCGGCCGGGGCAGCGTCGACCTCGGCGCCCTGCGCACCGAACTGGGCCGCCTGGTCCACACCCTGAACGGGGACGGCCCCCTCCCGCCGCTGCGCCCGGTCTGGTGACGCGGCGGCGCCGGATCAAAAACGCCGGAGGGGCCGGGCCGCCTTTCGGCTGCCCGGCCCCTCCGGCCATCGGTCCTGCGGTCCTGCGGGTCAGACGCCCGCGTACGAGTGCTTGCCGCTCAGCAGGATGTTCACGCCGTAGTAGTTCCAGATCCAGCAGGCGAACGCGAAGAGCGCGAGGTACGCGGCCTTGCGGCCCTTCCAGCCGGCGGTGGCGCGGGCGTGCAGGTAGCAGGCGTACGCCACCCAGGTCACGAAGGACCAGACCTCCTTGGGGTCCCAGCCCCAGTAGCGGCCCCACGCGTCGCCGGCCCAGATCGCGCCCGCGATGATCGTGAAGGTCCACAGCGGGAAGACGGCCGCGTTGATGCGGTACGAGAACTTGTCGAGCGAGGCCGCCGACGGGAAGCGCTCCCAGACCGACGTGGCGAACTTGCCCGGCTTCTCGCCGCGCGC
This sequence comes from Streptomyces sp. NPDC058289, assembly GCF_042880975.1. Taxonomy (NCBI): domain Bacteria; kingdom Bacillati; phylum Actinomycetota; class Actinomycetes; order Kitasatosporales; family Streptomycetaceae; genus Streptomyces; species Streptomyces sp. NPDC058289. Next base: position 50,833 of record NZ_JBHVYI010000011.1, on the reverse strand, counting down.
GAGCTTCGCCTCGTAGGAGTCGCGGAAGAGGTACATGACCGCGCCGGCCGCGCCGATGTAGAAGACCGCACCGCAGATGATCGCGGTGGAGACGTGGATCAGCAGCCAGTACGACTTCAGCGCGGGGACGAGCTGGTCGCTGTCCGTGTAGAGCACGGTGGTGGCGATGCCCAGGTCCAGCAGGACCGTGGTGACCAGGAACAGGCCGAGCCAGCGGACGTTCTTCTTCAGCGCGAGGAGCAGCAGGTACGCGCCGACGGCCACCGTGGAGAAGGTGATCGAGAACTCGTACATGTTGCCCCAGGGGGCGCGCTCCACCGACATCGCGCGGGCGACGACCCCGCCCGCCGCGAGCAGGAAGCCGAGGGTGGTCAGCGAGATCGCGATGCGCCCGTACAGGTCGCCCTGGACGGTGCCGCCGGCCGCGCCGGGGCCGTCCGGGACGTCACGGCTGCCGGCGGCGCTGCGCGTGACCACCTTGGGCTTGTCGAGGACGGCAGTGCTGCCCTTGCTCCGCACCTGGACGGCGGGGGCGGCGGACGCGGCCCCGGATGCTGCCCCGGAGTTGGTGAGCGCGGCGGCCGTACGGGCCACCTTGCTGCGGCTGCCGAAGATCCACTCGGCGATGTGGGCGAAGAAGGCGAGGGTGTAGACCGCCATGGACGCGTAGATCAGGTTGTTGCTGAGGTGAGCCAGACTCTCGTTGGCTGCGGCCGCGAGCTGCATCACGCGCGCTCCCCTTCGACTTCTTCGGCTTCTTCGGCAGGTTCGGCAGGTTCGGGTTCGGTATCGGCGACAGGTGGCGCGGGCGCCGCGCTCGGCGCCTGCTCGTGGAGCGCGCCGGCCAGGACCGCCAGCTCCTCCGGCAGCTTGGCGGACTCGCTGCGGCCGAGGCCCGCCATCTCGACGACGGTCACGCCGTCCTTGCCGCGGACCGCGCGCACCCAGATCCGGCGGCGCTGGATGAACAGGGAGCCCGCGAGTCCGGCGATGGCGGCGATGGCGCCCGCGAGCGCGAGACCGCTGCCGGGCTGGTGGGTGATCGAGAAGGTCGCCCAGCGCTCGATGCCCTCGAACTTCACGGTGCCCTGGCCGCCGGGCAGTTCCATGCTCTCCCCGGGCAGCATCCGCTTCGCGAGCGGCTGGCCGTCCTCGGTCTTGAACTGCTCCATCTTGGAGGTGTCCAGCTGGTACACGTTCTGCGGCAGGCCCGAGTCCACCCCGAGGCTGCCGTGCCACGCGTTCAGCGCGAGCGCCGGGAAGTCCAGCTCCGGGAACTGCGAGAACATCGTGCCCTGGCCGGCGCCCGCGAAGGTCGGCACGAACATCGCGGCGAAGCCGAGCTGCGTCGTCTTCCCGTCCTTGTCCTTGTAGCCGTCGGTGACCTTGATGGCGCCGGTGGAGGTGAGGTTGCCGTCCTGCGGCAGCATCGGCACGGCGTCCTTGTAGATCACCTTGCCGGTGGAGTCGGTCACCGAGATGACCGGCGCGTAGCCGTGGCCGAGCAGGTAGACCTTGGAGCCGTCCACCTCCAGCGGCTTGTTGACCTGGATCTCGCGCTTCTCGGGCTTGCCGTGCGCACCGTTGCTGAAGGTGACGTACGCCTTGAAGTCGCGCGGGGTGCCCTTCTGCGGGCCCGTGCGCTCGAAGGTCGCGTCGAACTTGTCCAGGGTGAAGGAGAAGGGCGGCAGGTCGTCGGGGTCGAAGAGGCCGCCGGCCTTGAAGTCGTCGTACTGGGTGAGCGTGTTCGAGAAGCCCTTGCCGCGCAGGACGAGCTTGCCGCCCTCGGACTTGAAGTACTGGCCCCAGGCGAAGGCGATCAGCATGACGATCAGCGCCACGTGGAAGATCAGGTTCCCGGCCTCGCGCAGATAGCCCTTCTCGGCCGCGACCGATCCGGCGCCGGTCTCCGTACGGAAGCGACGGCGGCCGAGCAGGCCGTGCGCGGAGGCGAGCACCTCGTCCGGGGAGCTGTCCGTGCGCCACGTCGTGTACGCGGGCATCCGGTTCAGCCGCTTGGGCGCGGCCGGCGGCCGGCCGGTGAGCTGGCCGACGAACTGCCAGGAGCGCGGCAGGATGCAGCCGATCAGCGAGATGAACAGCAGCAGGTAGATCGCGGAGAACCACACCGAGCTGTAGACGTCGAAGAGCTGGAGCTTCTCGGCGACGCCCACCCAGGAGGCGTGCTCCTTCTTCCAGGCGGCGACCTTCATCAGGTCGACCTGGTTCTGCGGGATCAGCGAGCCCGGGATCGATCCCAGGGACAGCATGAAGAGCAGGATCAGCGCCACCCGCATCGAGGTGAGCTGCCGCCAGAACCAGCGGGCCCAGCCGAGCACCCCGATGCCCACGGGGCCGCCGGGGGCGTCCTCCAGGGGGGCGGTGGACAGCTGCGCGCCGGCTGCCGCCTCGGCGGAGGCCTCGGCTTCGGTGGAGGCAGCGGCCTCGGCGGAAGCGGAATCCTCGGACTCCGGGGCATCGTGCGGCGCCTCGGTGGACGCCTTGTCGGTCGTACTCATGTCCGTGTAGTCCTCAGATCCCCACCGTGAAGCCGCTGGTCCAGCTCTGCATGTCGCTGACGATGCTGCTCCAGATTCCTGTGACGAGCAGCAGACCGGTCACGATCAGCATGCCGCCGCCGATCCGCATCACCCATGCATAGTGCTTCTTCACCCAGCCGAAAGCGCCGAGCGCCTTGCGGAAGGCGAGCGCGGTGGCGATGAACGGCAGCCCCAGCCCCAGACAGAAGACCACGGTCAGCAGCGCGCCGCGGCCCGCGGTCGCCTGGTCGATGGAGAGGGTGCCGACGGCGGCGAGGGTCGGGCCCATGCAGGGGGTCCAGCCGAGGCCGAAGAGCACGCCGAGCACGGGCGCGCCGATCAGGCCGACCGCCGGCTTCTTGTGGAAGCGGAACTCGCGCATCGTCAGACCGGGGATGGCGCCCATGAAGAACAGCCCGAGCAGGATCACCAGCCCGCCGAGGACCCGGGAGATGACTTCCTTGTTCGCGTCGAGGGTCTGTCCGAAGTAGCCGAACAGCGCGCCGGTCGAGACGAACACGGACGTGAAGCCGAGGACGAACAGGCTCGCGCCGCCCAGCATCCGCCCGCGCCGGGCCTCGGCGAGGTCGGCTCCGCCGACGCCGGTCACGTAGGAGAGGTAACCGGGGACGAGCGGCAGCACGCAGGGCGAGAAGAAGGAGACCAGCCCGGCGAGCAGGGCGATCGGCAGGGCGAGCAGCAGCGCGCCGTTGAGGACGGTCGTGTTCACGCCGGTGGCCGGTTCGGCGGCGAGGACGGCCCCCGAGAGGGCGGAGAGTGCGGTGACCACGAGGTCACTTCTCCGCGAGGAGCGGTTCGATCATCGAGCGCAGCTGCGCCTCGTTGACCGCGGCCAGGGTGCGGGCGGCGATCTTGCCGTCCTTGTCGAGGATGAGCGTGGAGGGGATGGCCTGCATGTTGAGCGTGCCCTTGGGGAACCGGAGCATCAGCTTGCCGTCCGGATCGAAGAGGCTCGGGTAGGTGATCCCGTAGGTCTCTTCGAAGGAGGCCGCGTTCTGCTTGGTGTTGTCGCGGGTGTTGATGCCGACGAAGGCGACGGGCTGCCCGGCCGCCTCCAGCTCCTTGGAGACCTTCGCGAAGTACGGGGCCTCGGCCCGGCACGGCGGGCACCAGGAACCCCAGACGTTGAGGACGACGACCTTGCCCTTGAGGGTGGTGGTGTCCAGCGTCTTGTCGTCCACGGTCTCGCCGTCGAGCTTGGGGGCGTCCGTGCGCTTGTCCTTGGCGACGGTGGAGATGCCGCCGGCGCCCACCACGTAGTTGCCGCCGGCGGAACCGGAGGATTTGCTGCCGCCGTCGCCGTCGGTGCACGCCGTGAGGGTGAGGGCGCTCGCGAGGGTCACCGCGGTCAGCAGGATGGCGCGGCCGCTGGTCGAGCGGCTGCGGCGGGGGGCGCGGCTAAGGCTCATGTGAAAAGTTTCGCATGTGCGGTTTGCGGATCTTCCGCACCCCCCGGGGGTCTGCTAAGCCGCTGGTCAGGTGCTGACCGGGGGCCGGTCAGACCGTCGTGAGATACGTGCCCCAGCCACCGGTCGGTGCCTGGCCGGGGCCGAGCGTGCGCAGCTTCGCCAGCACCTTGGGGTCCTGGACGTCCAGCCAGTCGGTGAACTGCCGGAAGGATACGAGGCGTACGTCCTTTTTGTCCGCCATTCCCTTGAGGGACTCCTCGACGGCGTCCATGTAGATGCCGCCGTTCCACTCCTCGAAGTGGTTGCCGATGAAGAGGGGCGCACGGTTGCTCTCGTAGGCCCGCTTGAATCCGCCCAGGTAGGCGGCGGTGGCCTGGGTGCGCCAGGCCGGGTAGTTGGACGGGACGCCCTTGGTGGTGTTTTTGGACTGATTTGCAAGGATGTTGTAGTCCATCGAGAGCACCTCGAAGGAATGCCCGGGGAAGGGCAGCGACTGCAGCGGCAGGTCCCACAGGCCGCCGCGCTTGACCGGCCACTGCTGGAGGCCGCCGGGCGAGCTGGAGTCGTAGCGCCAGCCCAGCTTCTGGGCGGTGGGCAGCAGGTTGTCCTGGCCGAGCAGGCAGGGGGTGCGGGCGCCGATCAACTCCTTGCGGTAGTCGAAGGGCAGCGGTTCGAGGTCGGTCCAGCCGGTGTTGGTGCGCCAGTTGGTGACGAAGGACACGGCCTGGTCGATCTCGCTCTGCCACTCCTCCGGGGTCCACTTGCCGACCGAGCCGGAGCCGCCGCAGAAGTGCCCGTTGAAGTGGGTGCCTATTTCGTGGCCGTCGAGCCAGGCCTCGCGCACGTACTTGAGGGTGTTGCGGACGTTCTCGTCCTTGAGGTACCCGATGTCGGAGGCGCCGACGGGGTTGTTCGGGGGCTTGTAGAGGTCCTTCTTGGACTCGGGGAGCAGGTAGATGCCCGAGAGGAAGAAGGTCATCGCCGCGCCGTGGTCCTTGGCGAGCTTGAGGAAGCGGGGGAATAGGCCGTTGCCGATCTCGCCCGCGCCGTCCCAGCTGAACACCACGAACTGGGGCGGGGTCTCGCCCGGCTGGAGGGGTACGGGGGCGGCCGGCTGGTGCGGCTGCGGCCCGGTGTCGGCGGTGGACCCGTCGCCGATGGGCTTGACCGCCGGGGCGGTGGGCTGCGGGGTGCCCGACGGGTTGACCGGTCCGGGGTTGCCCGCGTCGGGCGAACCGCCGACGCTGCACCCGGCGACGCCGGCCGCCGCGGCAGCCCCAAGTCCGAGTCCGAGCACTCCTCTTCGGCTGAAGCCGCGCATATCGCTCATGAAATGTCATACAAACGGACATTTCGATGAAGCGTAAGAGCGACACGGGCGCGTCGGGCAACTTATATGAAATAAGGCCGAGTCTTGACCAAGCACAAACGACCGGGCCCGGCCCCAGAGGGACCGGGCCCGGTCGTCCGTACCGCCCGGCCGGGACTCAGGCGCCGAACGCCTTGGACTTGCCCTTCACCGGCTTCGCCCCCGCGAGGAGGTGCGCCGGGACCAGGTCCCGGGCCGGCTCGCTGTAGCCCACCGACACCAGCGTGTCGCCCTGGTACGTGAACGAGGTCAGCGAGGCCAGCGTGCACTGGCGGCGGCGCGGGTCGTGCCACAGCCGCCGCTTCTCCGCGAAGCTCCGTACGATCCAGATCGGCAGCTGGTGGCTGACCGCCACCGCCTCGTGACCGCGGGCCGCGTCACGGGCGGTCTCGATCGCGCTCATCATCCGCACGACCTGCTCGACGTACGGCTCGCCCCAGGACGGCTTGAACGGGTTCGTCAGGTGCTTCCAGTTCGCGGGCTTGCGCAGCGCGCCGTCACCGACCCCGAAGGTCTTGCCCTCGAAGACGTTGCCGGCCTCGAGGAGGCGGGCGTCGGTCGCCAGGTCCAGCCCGTGCGACTTGGCGATCGGCGCGGCCGTCTCCTGGGCCCGCTCCAGCGGGGAGGCCACGACGTAGGTCACGTCCCGGTTCTCCAGGTGCTCCGCGACCCGGTCGGCCATCTTGCGGCCCAGCTCGGAGAGGTGGTAGCCGGCGCGGCGGCCGTAGAGGACCCCGTCCGGGTTGTGCACCTCGCCGTGGCGGACCACGTGGACGACGGTCACCTCGTTGCCTTCGCCACGGGCTCCGGTGCTGGTTCCGTTGCTCATGCGGTGGCCTCCGCGGCGGCCCGGGCGGCGGCCGGCAGGGCGGCCGCGATGCGCTCGATCGCCTTGTCGTCGTGCGAGGTGGACACGAACCACGACTCGAACGCCGACGGCGGCAGGTAGACGCCCTGCGCCAGCATCGAGTGGAAGAAGCCGTTGAAGCGGAAGGCTTCCTGCTTCTTCGCGTCGTCGTAGTTGCGGACCTCGTCCTCGGTGAAGAACACGGAGAACATGTTCGAGGCGGTCTGCAGCCGGTGCGCGACGCCCTCCTTGGTGAGCGCCTCGGTGACCAGCCCCTGGATCTGGAGCGACACCGCGTCGACCTTCTCGTACGCCGCCTCGTCCAGCAGCCGCAGCTGCGCCAGACCGGCGGCCGTCGCGATCGGGTTACCGGAGAGCGTGCCCGCCTGGTAGACGGGACCCGCGGGCGCGAGGTGGCCCATGACGTCCGCCCGGCCGCCGAACGCCGCGGCCGGGAAGCCGCCGCCCATGACCTTGCCGAAGGTCATCAGGTCGGGCTTGACCCCGTCCACGCCGTACCAACCGGCGCGCGAGGTACGGAAACCCGTCATGACCTCGTCGGAGATGTACAGGGCGCCGTTCGCCCGGCACAGGTCGGCGAGCCCCTGGTTGAAGCCCTCCCCCGGGGTCACGACGCCCATGTTGCCGGGCGCTGCCTCGGTGATCACACAGGCGATCTCGCCGGGGTGCGCGGCGAAGGCCGCCCGGACCGCTTCGAGGTCGTTGTAGGGGAGCACGATCGTGTCCCCGGCCTGCGCGCCCGTCACCCCGGGGGTGTCCGGCAGCGCGAAGGTCGCGAGCCCGGAGCCGGCGGCGGCCAGCAGCGAGTCCACGTGACCGTGGTAACAGCCGGCGAACTTCACGATCTTGGCGCGGCCGGTGAACCCGCGGGCGAGGCGGATCGCGGACATGGTCGCCTCGGTGCCCGAGGACACCAGCCGGACCTGCTCCACGGGCTCGATGCGCGCGACGATCTCCTCGGCGAGCGCGACCTCCCCCTCACCGGGGGTACCGAAGGAGGTGCCGCGGACGACGGCGGCCTGGATGGCCTCCACCACGGCCGGGTGGGCGTGGCCGAGGATCATCGGCCCCCACGAGCAGACGAGGTCGACGTACTCGCGCCCGTCGGCATCGGTCAGGTACGGACCGGTACCGGACACCATGAACCTGGGCGTTCCGCCCACGGCGCGGAAGGCGCGCACGGGGGAGTTCACGCCGCCAGGCGTCACGAGGGACGCGCGGTCAAAGAGAGTCTGCGAGACTTTGGCTTCATACGGGTACGGGTAGCTCACACCAGCCATGGTCTCAGAGGCCGCGACTGACTTGCGGACGGGCGTTTCACCGCGCCGCCCCGGGGGAGGTCACTGCCATGATGATCAGGCTGCGTGGCGGGGGTCACGGGGCCGGGGCAGGCAAGACCAGTCGGGTGGAGATATGCAACGCGGTGGTGGACCGGGCGAGGGCACGGACGGCCTGGACCCGCAGCGCGCCCGCGAACGGCGCCGCGGCAAGCACCGCCGTCGCGCCACGGACGCGGCAGAACCCGTACCGGGCCCCACGCAGGACCCCGACGGCCTCCCCAGGGGCCGCGGCATGGGCGTGACGTACAAGTACTTCGGCGCCCCCGACGGGGCCACGGCCGCGCGCGTCCCGGTGACGATGCGGCCGGAGGAGCTGGGCGGCGACGAGCTCGGCATGGGCGGCATGTTCTCCAAGATCAAGCCGGAGACCGTCGCGGCGATGGTCCTGACCGGCATCGAGGGCATACCCCTGCACAAGGTGCCCCCACTGGAGCTCGTCGTCCTCCACCCCGACTACGCCGTCGTGAAACTCCCGATGACGGTCGTCGACCCGCTGCGCGGCATCGGCGAGGAGTCGGTCGGCGCCGCCGCCTTCATCTGGTCCACGGTCCCCGACCGCGGCGGCCCCCGCGACGCCTTCAACGTCTACCAGCTGCTCCACGAGTGGCAGGATTTCAGCCATCGCCTCCACGAAGCGGGGCACCAGCCGTACTGCCTGGTCTGGCCGTAGCCCAGGGCATCGCCCGGGCCGTGGGTCGGAGCATCCCTCGGGCCGTGCGTCAGAGCTAGGTCAGAGCTTGCTCGGCCCGTCGGGGCGACAGCTCAGGCCGTCAGGACGATGCGGCCGCGCGTGCCAGGGTCCGCGAGCTGGGCGTGGGCCTTCGGGGCCTCCGCCAGGGGGAAGGTGCGCGCCACCCTGAGCGCCAGCTCCCCCGCGTCGACCAGCGTCACCAGGCGGCCCAGGTGGGCACCGTCCGCCGCGACTTCCTGCTCCACCACGCGGACGCCCCGCTCCGCCGCCGGGGCCGCGCCGGGGATCAAGCCGACGTAGGCGCCGCCGTCGCGGACGAAGGCCAGGGCCGGACCGCCGATGACCGCCGTGTCCACGACGCCGTCCACGGCCGCGGCCGGAGTCCCGCCGCGCGGGACGAAGCGGGCCGCGCCCAGGGACCGTACGAGTTCCTCGTCATCGGCTCCCGCCAGGGCCGTCACCACATAGCCGGCCCGCGCCGCCAGTTGGACCGCGAGCCCGCCGACCGCCCCCGCCGCGCCCGTGACCAGGACCGAAGCCCCCGGGGCCAGTTCCAGCAGGTCCACCGCACGGGCGGCGGTCAGGCCGCTCAGCGGCAGCGCGGCCGCCGTCACGTCGTCCACGCTCGCCGGGGCCGGCGCCAGCGCCGACGCGTCGAGCACCACGTACTCGGCGTGCGTACCGAGCGGCTTGACCGTCCCGTAGTGCAGGCCGACCACCCGGTCGGCGACCGCCCAGCCGCTCACCTCCGCACCGAGCTCCTCGATCTCGCCCGCCACGTCCCACCCGAAGCCCAGCCGCTGCCCCTCGCCGCCGAAGACACCGACCCGTACCGCGCCGTCGACCGGGTTCAGGCCGGCCGCCCGGACCCGTACGCGGACCTGCCCGGCACCCGGCTGCGGGATCGGCACCTGCACGACCTCGACCCGCTCGGGTCCGCCGAAGCCCTCGGCCACTGCCGCCGCCATCGTCGTCGTCTTGCTGGTGCTGGTGCTGGTGCTGCTCATCGTCATCGCCTCTTCCGCAGGCTCGCTCTCTCGTTCCGGTGTTCCCGGTGAGAACTAACCTAAGGAGAGTTACTCTCGAATCGTAAGTACGTACCTCGGAGTGCGTACCCGACCCGGAAGTGGGGCACCCATGGCCACCCGTACCGCCGAGGCCCGCCGCGAAGAGGCCCGCGCCGCCTACGACGCCTTCCTCAAGGAGTGCCCCACCAGCCAACTCCTGGCCCGCATCAGCGACAAGTGGGTCGGCCTCATCGTCAGCGCACTCGGCCAGGCCGAGGACCGCACCATGCGCTACAGCGAGCTCGGCCGCAAGATCCCCGGCGTCAGCCAGAAGATGCTGACCCAGACCCTGCGCTCCCTGGAACGCGACGGCCTCGTCGCCCGCACCGTCACGCCCACCGTCCCCCTCCGCGTCGACTACCGGCTCACCGAACTCGGCGGCAACCTCGGCTGCCTGCTCAGCTCCGTGAAGGAGTGGGCCGAGAACCACTTCGACGAGGTCAACGCCCACCGCGAACTGCACGACGCGGCGGCCGCGGACCCGGACGACGCGGCCGCGTAAATCCGCCGCCGCACCCCACCCCTCGATGGCATGCTGGGCCCCGTGAACGGACCCGGCATTCAGCTCACCCTCGCCCCCGAACTGCACGTGTTCGCCGCGCCCGCGCGCCGCGGCACCCGCGTACCGACCACCACCGACGGAGTCTCCAGCCTCGGCCACGTCGTCGAATCGGCCGGCGTCCCGCTCACCGAAGTCGGCCGGATCCTCGTCGACGGCGCCGAGACGCCGCTCGCCCACGTGCCCCGGGCCGGCGAATCCGTGGAGGTCTTCGGTGTCGACCGCCCCCAGCACCTCCCCGGCGTCCCCGGAACCACACCGCTGCGCTTCCTCCTCGACGTCCACCTCGGCACCCTCGCCCGTCGTCTGCGGCTGCTCGGCGTGGACGCCGCGTACGAGAACGAGGACATCGGCGACCCGGCCCTGGCCACCCGCTCCGCCGCCGAGCAGCGCGTCCTGCTCTCCCGCGACCGCGGACTGCTGCGCCGCCGCGAGCTGTTCGCCGGCGCGTACGTCTACAGCGACAACCCCGACGAGCAGGTCCGGGACATCCTGGGCCGGTTCGCCCCGACCCTCGCGCCGTGGACCCGCTGCACCGCGTGCAACGGAACCCTGCGCGAGGCCGACAAGGACAGCGTCGGCGACCGGCTGGAGAGCGGCACGCAGCGCTCGTACGAGGTCTTCGCCCAGTGCACCGACTGCGAGCGCGTCTACTGGCGCGGCGCCCACCACGCCCGGCTGGAGCGGATCGTCGACGAGGCCGTCGCCGAGTTCGGCGGCGTGGGCACGCCGTAGACGACGGCCGGGCCGGACCACAGACCGGCCCGGCCACGGCCGGTCCGGACCACGGACGAACCCGGCCCCCGACCACAGACGCGTCAGCCCCCGGACGGGCCCGGCCACGGGCGACTCGACTCAGAACGCGTACGTGTCCCCCGTGTCCAGGGCCAGCACCACGTGCTCGTTGTTGGCGTGGTTCCGGTCGGTCGCCCCGCCGTTCCACCACGTGTCGACCCGCACCACCACCTCCGCAGCCGGCTCCATCAGCCGCAGCACCAGCCCGATGTGCCGCCCCCGCCCGTGCAGCGGCAGCTCCCCGGTCTCGCACACCACCTCGCGCAGCCCGGCCCGCGCACAGCCCTCCGCCAGTTCCTGCCGGTTCGCGAGGTCGGCCGACAGGCGCAGCCGTACGGTCGCGTTCGCCAGGGCGGACGGGCCCTCGTTCTCCGGGACCAGCAGGAGCCGCAGCCGGCTCCCGTCCAGGGCGACCCGCCCGTGATAGGCCACGTCGGCCTCCGGCCCGGCCCCGGCGCGGGCGTTCCCCACACCGCTCCCCAGCCCTCCGAGCAGCACCAGCAGCCCGGCCATCACCACACTCCGTACGGCACCTCGGCGCACCGCGACCACCTCCACGCGCGGACGCTAGCCCTCCCGCCCCTGCAATGGTCGGACCATCACACGAATGAGGGCGAGCCCTCCTCCCCCGGTCGCGCATTCGCTCCGCATAGGGTTCCGGCCATGCTCATCGCCCGCTCCGCCGCCCTCTTCGCCCTCGCCGCACTCCTGGAGATCGGCGGCGCCTGGCTCGTCTGGCAAGGCGTCCGCGAGCACAAGGGCTGGGCCTGGATCGGCGCCGGAGTCATCGCGCTCGGCCTCTACGGGTTCGTCGCCACCCTCCAGCCCACGGGCGACTTCGCCCGGGTCCTCGCCGCCTACGGCGGGGTCTTCGTCGCCGGATCCCTCCTCTGGGGCGTGGTCGCCGACGGCTACCGGCCCGACCGGTGGGACATCGCCGGCGCCCTGATCTGCCTCGCCGGCACGGCAGTGATCATGTACGCCCCGCGCGGCCGGTGACCTGCACGGCGACCCGCCTATGCTGGCCAGCACTCACCCGTACGAACGCACGAGGAGCCAGCATGAGCACGGCCACCCGAACCGCCGTAGTCACCGGCGCGAGCAGCGGCATCGGCGCGGCCACCGCCCGGCAGCTCGCCGCGGCCGGCTACCACGTCGTCCTCACCGCCCGCCGCAAGGACCGCATCGAAGCCCTCGCCGCCGAGATCACGGCCGCGGGCCACGAGGCGACCGCCCACGCCCTCGACGTCACCGACCGCACCGCCGTCGACGCCCTCGCCGCCTCCCTCGAACGCTGCGACGTGCTCGTCAACAACGCCGGCGGCGCCATCGGAGCCGACCCCGTCGCCACCGGCGACCCCGCCGACTGGCGCACGATGTACGAGGTCAACGTCATCGGCACGCTCCACGTCACCCAGGCCCTGCTCCCGGCCCTGACCGCCTCGGGCGACGGCACGGTGGTCGTCCTCTCCTCCACCGCCGGCCACGCCACCTACGAGGGCGGCGCCGGCTACGTGGCCGCCAAGAACGGCGCCCGCGTCCTCGCCGAGACCCTCCGCCTGGAGATCGTCGGCCAGCCCGTCCGCGTCATCGAGATCGCCCCGGGCCTGGTCAAGACCGAGGAGTTCGCGAAGACCCGGTTCCGCGGCGACGCGGAGCGGGCGGAGAAGGTCTACGCCGGCGTGGCCGAGCCCCTCTCCGCCGACGACGTGGCCGACACCATCACCTGGGCGGTGACCCGTCCCAGCCACGTCAACATCGACCTCCTGGTGGTCCGCCCCCGCGCCCAGGCGTCGAACACCAAGCTCCACCGCGAGCTGTAACCGGTACTCCCTTACGGGACCAACCCGGCACTCTTCAGGTGCGGCATCAAGGCCGCCGGCTTCAGCCCGGCGGCCTTCGCCGCGCCCAGGGCCCGCTTCAGGTCCGCACCCAGCGTCGGCGTGAAGTGCAGCAGCACGATGTCACCGGCCTGCAGCTGCGGCGTGGCCGGCGTCTCGCCCCACGTCGTGAAGTCGTGCGTCCACGTGATCAGCGCCTTGACCCCGCACGCCTTGGCGGCCAGCCGCACGTCGTCGTTGACGGCCCCGTACGGCGGCCGCAGCAGCTTCGGCTCCCGCCCGAACGTCGCGGCGAGCTGCTCCCCGGCCCCGCACACCTCGGCGTCCTTGCCGGCGGCGTCGAGAGCGGTCAGATCGGGATGATTGACGGTGTGGTTCTCCACGTTCACCGCCCGCCCCTGCTCGACCAGCCCGGTGAAGTACTGGGCGTCGTACGAGGTCGCCCCCGGCAGCAGGAACAGCGAAGCGGGCACCCGCTGCTCGACGAGCGTCTTGGCGACGGCGGGATCGTGCGCCCACCCATCGTCGATGGTGATGAACACGACCTTCTCGGAGGTCGGCACACGCGACACGACGGGCGGCAGCCCGACACCCCGCGAGCCCGCAACGGCAGCCGGAGCGGCGGCCCCGGATCCGGCGGCCCCGGCGGCCTGAGCCCCACCAACGGTGAGCGACAACGACGCGAACGCGGCAAGCACCGCACGAGATCTCCACATGCGGCACACCTTGGTCTAGACCAACTCCAGCGTCAATCCCCCGGTTGACACTTCACTTCCGGAGTCCAAGGGTCCGGTGCCGGCTCCATCACCGAGCGCGTCCGGAGTACGAACTTCGCTGAACGCGCCCACTCGGCAACCTGGTCCGTCTGCTCACTCGAAGCAAGGACCATCGTCAACGAGCTCGGCATCCCGTACGGCAAGGAATCCCTGACCATCAAGCCGCCGACCGCCTCGCCCTCACCCACAAGAAGGCGAACGCGGAATCGATCCAAGGCTGGGTCCGTCCCGCGGGCATGAGGATCGCCCCGCCGCGCCGCGCGTCGTCGCACCACCGCAGTAACCGCAGTCCCGAGGGGGCGCCGGACATCCGGTGCCCCCTTCTCGCGTTCAGCCCTTGATGCAGACGACCTGCCTGAGCTTGGCGACGACCTCCACGAGGTCCCGCTGCTGCTCCATGACCTGCTCGATCGGCTTGTACGCCGCCGGGATCTCGTCCACGACGCCCGAGTCCTTACGGCACTCCACGCCCTTGGTCTGGTCGGCCAGGTCCTGCGCCGTGTACCGCTTCTTGGCCGCCGTCCGGCTCATCCGCCGACCCGCGCCGTGCGAGGCCGAGTTGAAGGCGGCCTTGTTGCCGAGGCCCTTCACGATGTACGTGCCGGTGGCCATCGAGCCCGGGATGATCCCGTACTCGCCGCTGCCGGCGCGGATCGCGCCCTTACGGGTGACCAGCAGGTCCACTCCGTCGTACCGCTCCTCCGCCACATAGTTGTGGTGGCAGCTGATCTCCTGCTCGAAGGAGACCTTCGCCTTCCGGAACTGCTTTCGCAGGACCTCTTTGAACAGGCTCATCATCACGGCCCGGTTGTACTTGGCGTACTCCTGCGCCCAGTAGAGGTCGTGGCGGTAAGCAGCCATCTCCGGGGTCGCAGCGAGGAACACGGCCAGGTCGCGGTCAATGAGGCCCTGATTGTGCGAAAGCCCCCGTGCGATGCCGATGTGGTGATCGGCCAATTGATTGCCGATGCCTCGGGAGCCGGAATGCAGAGTCAGCCACACCACACCCTGATTGTCCAAATTGAGCTCAATATGATGATTTCCGGCTCCGAGGCTTCCCATCTGCCGCAGCGCCCGCTCCCGCCGGAACTTCACCGCGTCCGCGACATGGTCGAACCGCTCCCACAGGTCCCCGAACCCCCGGTCCGAGAACCCGTACAACCGCCCCGGATCCACCGCCTCCCGGTGCATCCCCGCCCCCACCGGGATCGCCTTCTCGATCTGCGAGCGCAGGCCCGACAGGTCGCCCGGGAGGTCGTTAGCGGTCAGCGAGGTCTTCACCGCCGACATGCCGCAGCCGATGTCCACGCCCACCGCCGCCGGGCAGACCGCGTCCTTCATGGCGATGACCGAGCCGACCGTGGCGCCCTTGCCGTAGTGGACGTCCGGCATGACGGCGAGACCCTTGATCCAGGGGAGGCCCGCGGTGTTCTGGAGCTGGCGCATCGCGCTGTCCTCGACCGACGCCGGGTCGGTCCACATCCGGATGGGGACCTTCGCCCCGGGCACTTCTACGTATGACATTTCACCCTCAACACCCCGTCAACACCACAAAAATCTCTCAACGCAAAAAGCCTCGCTCATGGCCTCAAATGCGACATGAGACCGGCGCCGGCACCAGCGTGTGCGATAGACATTGTGTCCATCCGCGCCCCAGCCGCGGCAACGCATTTTCCCGAAGGGAGCCGGTGGAACGTGCAGCGCAAGACGGTACGAGTACGTGGAGTCCTGCCAGCCATCGCGATGCTCACCGCCCTCGCGGCCGGCCTCACCGCCTGCACCGACGGTGGCGGATCCGGAACGACCATCGACGCGAAGGCCGGTGCGAACGCCGGTACGGGCGCCCAGCCCGGCAAGTACCGCAGCCTGCCCATGCCCTGCAAGGCCGCCGACGCCAAGAAGGTCAAGGCGATGCTTCCGGCCCCCGACGCCCTCGCCCCCGAGGCCCGCGAGGCGCTCTACGCCGGGGTCGCGGACGCCTCGTACGACGCCGACCGGCGCGTCGGCTGCCGCTGGACCGCGCAGACGCCGACCGAGACCCGGCTGCTGTCGGTGGGCTTCGAGCGCGTGGTCTCGTACGACCGGGCCACCACGAGCGACGACGACAAGGCGCGGCAGGTCTACGGCCGCCAGCTCACCGCCGCCAACCTGCCCGCCCCGGTGCCGTCGACGAGCCCGACGCCCTCCGGGTCCGGGGCACCGACGCCCGGTGCGCCCACGCCCGGTGCGCCGACGCCGAGCACGGGCGCGAGTACCGGCGCGAGTACGGACCCGGGTGCGAGCGGCAGCCCCTCCCCCGCGCCCGAGCTCGGCTCCCGCGTGCTCGAAGGGCTCGGCAACGAGGCCTTCCTCGACGACAAGCTCGCCGCCGCCGGCGCCACCGCCACCCAGGCGCGCACCGTCCGCATTGTGTTCCGTACCTCGAATGTCATCGTCACCGTCGAGTACAGCGTCCAGCCCGCGCTGCCCGGCGCGATCCCTCCGAGCGGTGAAACCCAGGACAGGGCAAGGCAGTTGGCACAGGCCCTCGTGGAGCGGTTCAACGAATAGCCGGTCCGGCCCCAGGGGGGCGTGCGGGCCCTTCGTGACGGCGCACACAGCATCCGGGCGCCGGGTCGGGCTACCGTTGCTCGGGTCCCGCGCCCGTAAAAGGGCCCGGACGAGCCTGCACGAAGACCGCACGAAGACCCACAACGTCTGAAGGAATCATGCACCGATCAGCCTCGCGCCTCACCCGCGTCCTCGCCTGCGCAGCCGTCCCGGTGATCCTCACGGTCGCCGGCTGCTCGTCCGACTCGGGCAAGAAGTCGGGCACCGACAGCGGCAAGAAGTCCGACGCGTCCTCGTCCGCCCAGCCGAGCTCCAAGCCCTCCAAGGAGGCGCTGGAGAAGGCCGTGTACTCCACGCTGCCGGAGCCGTGCAAGGCGGTCGCTGCGAAGACCATCGAGACGATCGTCCCCAAGGCGAAGGACACCAACGGCACCGCCGCCAAGTCCAACGACCTCGCCAGCCGGGCCACCTGCACCTGGAACGGCCTGGACGAGGCCGGTCTGAAGGGCTCGCAGTACCGCTGGCTCTCGATCTCCCTGGTCCGTTACGACTCCCTCGCCTCGGTCGGCACCGGCAGCAAGCGCGCCGAGGACGAGTACGCCAAGCAGGTCGAGAAGGCGAAGGCCGTCGAGGGCGCGGAGAACGTGAAGCCGGAGGAGGCGGGCGGCATCGGCGACCAGGCCACCTCCGTCACCTTCACCACCAAGAAGGACGGCGACTTCTTCAACACCTCGGTCGTCGCCCGCACGCACAACGTCGTCATCACCCTCGACTACAACGGCACGGCCTACGAGGGCGCGGCCGCCCCTGACCAGGCCAAGCTGCTCCAGGACGCCATCGCGGCGACGAAGGAGACCGTGGCCTCGGTCGCGGCCGCCAACGAGGCGAAGCAGCCGGAGCAGTCGGCGCAGCCCGAGCAGCAGCCCTCGCCCGCGAACTCCTAGGACCTCAGGGCGCACCGCGCCGTCGGCGGTCCGTACCGGTGCCCACGGCCCCGGTACCGGACCGCCGACGTCCCCTTCCCCCGTACGCGCGTACGCTGTGCCCTGCCGTAGCTCGACAAGGGGAGGGGATCGCGGGTGGCCGCGATGCAGCTGACTCGTACGCACCGGATATTGATCGGTGTGGTGGTCGCCGGAGCCGTCGTCATCGCGGGGATCGGATTCGCCGGTTCGTACTCCGCCGTGCGCGCCCTGGCCCTGAAGAAGGGCTTCGGTTCCTTCTCGCTGGTCTTCCCGATCGGCATCGACATGGGCATCTGTGTCCTGCTCGCGCTGGACCTGCTCCTGACGTGGATCCGGATCCCGTTCCCGCTGCTGCGCCAGACGGCGTGGCTGCTCACGGCGGCGACGATCGCCTTCAACGGCGCGGCCGCCTGGCCCGACCCCCTCGGGGTCGGCATGCACGCGGTGATCCCGATCCTCTTCGTGGTCACCGTGGAAGCCGCCCGCCACGCGGTGGGCCGGATCGCGGACATCACCGCCGACCGGCACATGGAAGGCGTCCGCCTCACGCGCTGGCTCCTCTCCCCCGTCCCCACCTTCAAGCTGTGGCGCCGGATGAAGCTGTGGGAGCTGCGCTCCTACGAGCAGGCCGTCGGCATGGAGCAGGACCGTCTGATCTACCAGGCCCGCCTGCAGGCCCGCTACGGCCGCGCCTGGCGTCGCAAGGCCCCCGTCGGGGCCCTGATGCCGCTGCGCCTGGCCCGCATAGGCGTCCCCCTCTCCCAGACCGCCCCCGAAGGCCTGGCGGCGGCGGGCATCGACCCCCTGCTCATCCCGCCGCCCCCGGCCGCGGAACCGATGGCTCCGGCGCTCGTGGCGGGCGTCGAGGGTGCACCGCAGCCGGCGACGGCCCTGGCCGCGCCGGCTCCGGCCGAGGCCTCCGCAGACGCCTCTGGTGATGCCACGCAGCAGCACCAGCTCGCCGGGCCCGGGCCGCAGTACGCGGAGGGCCCGGGCGGAGCGCAGGCCCCGCAGGGCCACCCCGACGCGCCCCCCTTCGTGGTGGACCCGACCGCCATGCCGGCCGCGCACAACAGCGCCTGGTTCGCGGCGCCCCGCGCGCCGCAGGCCGCGTACGAGGGCGGTTACAACCCGCAGTACGTCGAGGGCCTGGAGCCGACCCCGGTCATGCCCCCGACCGGCCCGGAGCAGCAGGAGCCGGTGCAGCCGGTACAGGACGAGTTCCCGCAGGAGCTGCCGATACCGGGTCCCCGCCAGGAGGAGGTCTTCCCGGAGGGCGAGCCGCCGAGCGACGACGACGTGAAGTTCGCGGAGGCGGCGTACGAGGTCTTCCGTTCCCATCTGGAGGAGAACGGCGAGGTCCTGACGGCCGAGCAGCTCGACATACTGCTGGCCGACCGGTACGGAGTGGTGCATCCGCGCAGCGCCTCGCTGATCCGCAAGATCTTCCCGCAGCTCAAGCAGCGCTACCAGACCGAGCTGGAGAACGAGCACATCGCGTGACCCGGACATGAGAGAGGAAGGGCCCGCACCCCCGGGGGGTGCGGGCCCTTCTCATGTCTCACGTCCTCAGACGGCGAGCAGCTTGCGCACCCGCTCCGCCCCCACCGCGAGCAGCAGCGTGGGCAGGCGCGGCCCGGTCTCCCGGGTCACGAGCAGCCGGTACAGCAGGGCGAAGAACGTGCGCTGCGCGACCTTGAGCTCCGGCGTCGGCTTGGCGTCCGGTTCCAGGCCGGCCATCACCTTGGGCACGCCGTAGACGAGCGTGGTGAGGCCGTCGAGCGACCAGTGCGAGTCGAGGCCGTCCACGAGGCGGCGCAGGGACTCGCGTCCCTCGTCGTCCAGGGAGGACAGCAGCTCTACGTCGGCCTCCTCGCGCACCAGCGTCCGCTGGTCGGCCGGGACCTGGGTGGTGATCCAGTTCTCGGCGCGGTCCAGGCGCGGGCGCACCTCGTCGAGCGAGGTCAGCGGCCGCTCCGGCTCCAGGTCGCTGAGGATGCGCAGGGTCTGCTCGTCGTGTCCGGCGGTGATGTCCACCACCGAGGCGAGCGTCCGGTAGGCCATCGGGCGCGGGGTGCGCGGCAGCTCGTGCGAGGCGACGCGTACGGCGCGGGAGTGGGCGGCGGCGTCGGCGGGGAGCACGGAGCCGTCGGCGACCTTGGCCTCGAGCTTGTCCCACTCGTCGTAGAGCCGCTGGATCTCCTGGTCGAAGGCGATCTTGAAGGACTGGTTCGGCTTGCGGCGGGCGTAGAGCCAGCGCAGCAGCTGCGGTTCCATGATCTTCAGCGCGTCGGCCGGGGTCGGGACCCCGCCCTTGCTGGAGGACATCTTGGCCATGCCGCTGATGCCGACGAAGGCGTACATCGGTCCGATCGGCTGCTCGCCGCCGAAGATGCCGACGATCTGCCCGCCGACCTGGAAGGAAGAGCCGGGCGAGGAGTGGTCGACGCCCGAGGGCTCGAAGATCACGCCCTCGTAGGCCCAGCGCATGGGCCAGTCGACCTTCCAGACCAGCTTGCCGCGGTTGAACTCGCTGAGCTTGACCGTCTCGGTGAACTCGTCCTCGGTGCAGACGTAGGTCAGCTCGGTGGTCTCGTCGTCGTAGGACGTCACCTTGGTGAAGTCCTTGCCGCACTCGGCGCAGTACGGCTTGTACGGGAAGTACCCGCCCTCGCCGACGCTGCCGTCGTCCTCGGCGGCCGCGCCCGAGCCCTCGGCGGCCTCGAGCTCGGCCTCGTCGACCTGCTTCTGCTGCGGCTTCTTGCCGCCCGGCTTCTGCTTGGTCCGGTACTGGTCGAGGATCGCGTCGATGTCGCCGCGGTGCTTCATCGCGAACAGCACCTGCTCGCGGTAGGTACCGGCGGTGTACTGCTCGGTCTGGCTGATCGGGTCGTACTCGACGCCCAGCTCGGCCAGTGCCTCGACCATGGCGGCCTTGAAGTGCTCGGCCCAGTTCGGGTACGCGGATCCGGCCGGGGCGGGCACGGCGGTCAGCGGGCGGCCGATGTGCTGGGCCCAGGACTCGTCGATGCCGGGGACGCCGGCCGGGACCTTCCGGTACCGGTCGTAGTCGTCCCACGAGATCAGGTGGCGGACCTCGTGGCCCCGGCGGCGGATCTCGTCCGCGACCAGGTGCGGGGTCATGACCTCGCGGAGGTTGCCCAGGTGGATGGGGCCGGAGGGGGAGAGGCCGGACGCGACGACGATCGTTTTACCGGGGGCTCGGCGCTCCGCCTCGGCGATGACCTCGTCCGCGAAACGGGAGACCCAGTCGGTCTCGGTGCTGCTCGGGGCGCTCTGAGCCACGACACGTCCTTCGTTCTCGAATGCTGGCTTCTCGCCATTCTCCCAGACGGGAACAGAGCGCTCTGCGGTTTATCGGTGCCGCCTGGTCCCCGGTATATCCCGGGATGTGGACAGCCCTCGCGTGGGATACTCGGTCCTTGTCTGAAACCCCAATCGGAACCCCCAGTGCACCCTCAGGCACGACCTCACAGGAACGGCAGCTCATGGCCTCGGTCCCTTCCCTCGCTTCTTCCGTCAACCAGCGCGTCGCCGACGCACTCGCCTCCGCCCTGCCGGACGCCGGTGCGAGCGACCCGCTGCTGCGACGAAGCGACCGGGCCGACTTCCAGGCCAACGGCATCCTGGCGCTCGCGAAGAAGGCCAAGGCCAACCCGCGCGAGCTGGCGACGACCGTGGTCGAGGGCATCGACACCGCCGGCCTGATCCAGGAGATCGAGGTCTCGGGCCCCGGCTTCCTCAACATCACGATCACCGACAGGGCGATCGTCGAGACCCTGGCGGCCCGCGCCGCGGACGACCGCCTCGGCGTGCCGCTCGCCGCCAAGCCGGGTACGACGGTGATCGACTACGCGCAGCCGAACGTGGCCAAGGAGATGCACGTCGGCCACCTGCGGTCCGCCGTGATCGGCGCGGCGATGGTGGAGATCCTGGAGTTCACCGGTGAGAAGGTGGTCCGCCGCCACCACATCGGCGACTGGGGCACCCAGTTCGGCATGCTCATCCAGTACCTGATGGAGCACCCGCACGAGCTGGACCACAAGGCGGAGGACGGCGGTGAGGTCTCCGGCGAGGAGGCCATGTCCAACCTGAACCGCCTCTACAAGGCCTCGCGCACGCTCTTCGACTCCGACGAGGAGTTCAAGACGCGGGCCAGGGCCCGGGTGGTGGACCTCCAGGCGGGCGAGCCGGAGACCCTGGCGCTGTGGCAGCGGTTCGTGGACGAGTCGAAGATCTACTTCTACTCCGTCTTCAACAAGCTGGACATGGACATCCAGGACCCCGACGTCATCGGCGAGTCCGGCTACAACGACATGCTGGTGGAGACCTGCAAGCTGCTGGAGGACTCGGGCGTGGCCGTCCGTTCCAACGGCGCGCTCTGCGTGTTCTTCGACGACGTCAAGGGCCCGGACGGCAACCCGACCCCGCTGATCGTCCAGAAGTCCGACGGCGGCTTCGGCTACGCCGCGACCGACCTCTCGGCGATCCGTGACCGCGTGGGCACCCTGGGCGCGACCGAGCTGATCTACGTGGTCGACGCGCGGCAGTCCCTGCACTTCAAGATGGTCTTCGAGACGGCGCGCCGGGCGGGCTGGCTGAACGACGAGGTCAAGGCCGTGCAGCTGGCCTTCGGCACCGTGCTGGGCAAGGACGGCAAGCCGTTCAAGACCCGTGAGGGCGAGACGGTCCGGCTGGTGGACCTCCTCGACGAGGCCGTCGACCGGGCCACGGCCGTCGTCCGGGAGAAGGCCGAGAAGATCGGTCTGAGCGAGGAAGAGATCGTCGAGAACGGCCAGTACGTGGGCATCGGCGCCGTGAAGTACGCGGACCTGTCCACCTCGGCCTCGCGCGACTACAAGTTCGACCTGGACCAGATGGTCTCGCTGACCGGTGACACGTCCGTGTACCTCCAGTACGCGTACGCCCGGATCAAGTCGATCCTGCGCAAGGCGGGCGAGGCGGGCGACCGCAAGCCGGTCGCGCACCCGGAGCTGGAGCTGGCGCCGGCCGAGCGCGCGCTGGGCCTGCACCTGGACCACTTCGGCGAGCTCATCGCCGAGGCGGCCGCGGAGCACGCCCCGCACAAGGTGGCCGCGTACCTCTACCAGCTGTCCTCGCTGTTCGCGACGTTCTACGAGCAGTGCCCGGTCGTGAAGCCCGAGCCCGAGCTCGTCGTCGGCGAGAACCGCCTGTTCCTGTGCGAGCTGACCGCCCGCACCCTCAGCAAGGGCATGTCCCTCCTCGGCATCCGCACCCCCGAGAAGCTCTGACACCAGGGCTACGGCGCACCGGCGGCCCCCGCCTCCCCCACCGGGAGGCGGGGGCCTCGGCAATTCCCCCACCAGCCGTAACACGGCGTGCTACGCTCGCTCCATGGCCCCCAAGGAGCGGTTCAGCATCAGCATGGACGCGGCGCTGCGCACGAAAGTGAAGGAGCACGCCGACGCGATGGGGATCGACGTCTCCTCGTACGTCACGGCGGCCGTGCTGAGGCAGATCGACCAGGACGTTCTCGTCGCCCGCCGCTTCGCGGACATCGACGCGGACATTGCGGCGACCGAGGCGATGTCTCCGCCGCAGGGCCACGACGAGGAGTTCGACGAGGCCGACATGGCCGCCGTACGGGCGGGCATCGCCCGGGCCCTCGCGCCCGAGGCGCGGGACTCCGCCGCGTGAGCAATCCCGTCTTCGTGTACGACACCGGCATGCTGGTCGCGCTGGACCGTGCCGAACAGCACGCCCGGCGCCTGCACCAGTACCTGACCGAACAGGACCACCCTCCCGTCGTGCCGCTGCCCGTGCTGGCGCAGGCCTGGCGCCCGGGCCAGTGGACCCCCCTGACCCGCGCCGTCCCCCAGTGCACGGTGTTCGGCGTACGTTCCTCCGCACCGCTGTCGTGCGGTGTGTGTCTGGCCGGTCACGTGGAGGACGACGCCAAGCGGGCCGGCCGGATCCTCGCCGCAGCCGCGATCCCGGCCGAAAAGCGGCCCTCCGCCGTGGACGCACTCGCCGTCGTGATCGCCGCCCGGCATCCGCATGCCGTCATCGTCACCTCCGACCCGCGAGACATCTCGGCCTACCGGGATGCCCTGCCGGGCGCCTCAGAGGACGTCCGGGTGCTCGGCGTGAGTGACCTCGCCGCGTTCATCGCGGGCAAGCGCGTCCTGCGCTGAAGTCGCCCTGGCCACGTCCTCCGGGAAGGTCCGCACGTAAGCCTCCAGCGACTGGCCGTTGCGGGCGGCTCGTGCTTTCAGCTCGGCGAGCACTTCTTCGGACACTCCTCGGACACTCAAGTCGGCCATGCGGCAAGCCTGGCACCCGGGCGACGTTCCGGCGGCGGATACCGCGTAGCCACCACCGCTTCACCCGGACGGGCCGATTCCGGCCAACCCTGCCGGGTAGGGGACGGGCCGTCCATCCCCTACCCACCCCCACGGAGGGCCCCGTGCCCGACATGAACGGCCCCTACAAGGCCGGCACCCCCTGCTGGATCGACCTGATGGTCCGCGACCAGCAGGCCGCCATCGACTTCTACGCCGATCTCTTCGGCTGGCAGGGCGAGATCGGCCCGCCCGAGACCGGCGGGTACTCCGTCTGCACCCTCAAGGGCAAGCCGGTCGCCGGGATCATGAAGGCGATGAACCCGGACGGCACCGTCCCCGACCCGATGCCCCCGACCGTGTGGACCACGTACCTGGCCACGGACGCCATCGACGCCACCCTCAAGTCCGTCACCGACGCGGGCGGCACGGTCATGATGGGCCCGATGGACGTCATGGACCTCGGGCGGATGGCCGTCATCGTCGACCCGACCGGCGCCGTCGTCGGTCTGTGGCAGGCGGGCAGCTTCGACGGAGCGGGCATCGTCAACGAGCACGGCGCGCTCATCTGGAACGAGCTGACCACCGGCGACATCCCCGCCGCGATCGCGTTCTACACCTCCGTCCTGCCCGTCACCACGGTCGAGTCCGCGATGCCGGGCGCCGACGGGTACACGGAGTTCCAGGTCGGCGGCCGCGCGGTCGGCGGGATGATGAACATGGACAAGCTTCCGCCGGGGGTGCCGCCGCACTGGATGCCGTACTTCCACGTCGATGACGTCGATGAGGTCCAGTCGGCCGCCGTCCGCGCCGGGGGCACGGTCCTCGCTCCCGCCTTCGACATGGTGGCGGGCCGGATGGCCGTCCTAGCCGACCCGCAGGGCGGCGGCTTCTCGATCATCACGGCGAGCGCCCCGGAGCAGCCCGCCTGACCGGGCCACCGCCGACGCCCTGATGTGACGGGGCCCACAGGGAACGTTTCCCCCGTGGGCCTCCTCCTCTGTGTGCCGGAACGTTGTCGGAGCGTTCCACCACCGAGGGGGCACACGATGAAGGACTCGACACGCAGGCGCACCGGGCGGGCGCTCGCCGCGCTGCTCGCCGCCGACGGGCTGGTCCACCTGTACTGGGCCACCGGCCTGACCTGGCCCGCCCCCGACGAGCGGAACCTGTCCCTGGCCGTGCTCGGCTCCGAGGTGTCCTTCGGCCCGCCCGTCGTCCTGCCGCTCGCCGCGCTCACCCTGACCGGCGCCGCCGCCGTGCTCGCGCACGCGCACGGGCGGGCCGGGCGGCCCGCCCGCCTGGTGACGGCCGCCGTCGCCGCCGGGCTGGCCGTACGGGGCCTCGCGGGCCTGGGCTGGGCCGCCGGTCTCCTCGACAGCCCGGCGGACGGCCCCTTCCGCACGCTCAACCTCGCCCTGTACACCCCCGCCTGCCTCGGCTTCGGCTGGGCCGCGGCCCGGCTGGCACGGGCGCGGTGAAGCCGGTGACCCCGGTGGACCCCGTGCCCGACCGGCTTCCCGACCGGCTTCCCGACCGGCTTCCCGGCCGGTCCCCCGGCGGGCTGCGGGGCGGCCCCCTCACCGCCGCCGCCCGCGACCGCGGAGTCGCCCTCGCGCGCGCGGCCCGGGGCGGAGACACCCTCGCGCTGCACGACCTCCTCGACCACCTGACCCCGTACATCGCCCGGATCTGCCACCCGATCGCCCTCGCGGACGGCCCGGACGCCGCGCAGGAGGCCCTGCTCGCGGTCTTCCGGTCCCTGCGCTCGCTCCGCGACCCGGAGACCCTGTACGGCTGGGTCCGGTCCATCGCGGTCCGCGAGGCCGTACGCACGGCCCGGCGCGCGGGCCGCGACCGCCCGGCGGAACTGGCCGACGTACCCGGCCGGGACGACCCGCAGCTGGCCGCCGACATCGAGGACGTCCTGGCCCGCCTCTCCCCCGCCCACCGGGCCGTCCTCGTACTCCGTGACGTCGAAGGCCTCGACGAGGAGTCCGCCGCCGCCCTGCTCGGCGTCCCGCCGGGCACCGCCAAGTCCCGGCTGCACCGGGCCCGTACGAGCTTCCGGAAGGCGTGGTTCTCATGACGTACGAAGTGGATCCGGTCGACCCGGTCGCCCGCCTCCGCATCATGGTGGCCGGCGTCCCGGGAGCCCGGGTCGTCGAAGCGAACCTCCCCGCCCCCCTGGAGGCGGTCTGGGCGGTGATGTCGGACCTGGAGGGCGAGTTCGGCCGCTTCCAGCCGGACATGCGCAGCGTGCGCGTGCTCCGGGTCACGGGCGACCGCGTGGAGGCCCTGGCGCGCAGCAAGTACGGCCTGCGGGCCCACTTCCACGGCGTCCTGCGCCCGGGCTGGTGCTGGCTCCAGAGCCGCTTCCTGATCATCGGCATGGCCGCCGCCCCGACCTCCGACGGCGGCACCCGCGCAGCCCTGACGGGCGGCGTACGCGTCCCCGGCCGCGCGGCGATCGTCCCCCTGGGCGCGGAACGCGAACTCCGGGTCGCGATGGCCCGTCTGGCGGGCCGGGTCAGCGCCTGAAGCGGCCCGATGGGACCGGAGCACTGTCAACGGCCGCGGGCTGAGCCGTAATTCGTTTGACCGGGCCACGGGTCAACGCTGCACTGTGGCCGGACACCACGGGGCGTGGTGCCGGTATCCCAAGGAGGCAGCGGCAGCATGGAGATCCGTTCCACGACCGACAAGGATCTCGACGTCTTCGTCGACACGGTCCATGCCGCGTTCGGGCGCTTCCCGGAAACCCCGACAGAGGGCGGCGGGCTCTGGTGGTCGGCGCTCGAAATGGACCGCTGCCTGCTCGCCCTGCGATGATGCGGCACCAGCTCACCGAGTTGCGGGCCCGAGGAGAATTCCTCTCCGTGCTGCTGGCCTCCGAGGCCCCGATCTACGGCAGGTTCGGCTACGGACCGGCCACCTACACGCAGCGGCTGACGGTGCCGCGCCACCGGGCCGCCCTCACCGGTCCCGGGCCCGCACCGTGGCGGGCGCCCCGGCGGCCGACTCGGCCAACGACTCGGTCGAGTCCGGCACCCTGACGGTCGACGAGACCATCGCCACCGACGCCGCCGTCTTCGCAGCCCTGGCCCGGTTCGCTCTCGGACACGACCTGGTCTCTCAGGTCGTGTTCAAGCACGTTCCGCCCGAGCACCCGCTGCGCCGGCAGCTTGCGGACTTCCGCGCCGGCGAGGTGAGCGGCGAGATGGACTGGCTCTGGGTGCGGCTGCTGGACGTCCCGCGTGCGCTGACCGCACGTGGCTGGTTCACGGACGGCGAACTCGTCCTCGACGTCGACGACCCGTTCCTCGGCGAACACGGCCGCTACCTGCTGACCGTCCGGGAAGGCAAGGCGGACTACATCCCGACGGACCGGGAGCCCGACCTGTCCCTGGACATACGCGACCTGGGCTCGATCCACCTCGGTGGCACCGCCCCGAGCACGCTCACTCGCCTCCCTGCGGCGGCTCGACGAGAGATCAGCCGAGCCCCCGGAATTCGCACCAGACGACCTTCCCGGGAGCCCGCGGCAGCACCCCCCACGCATCGGCCAGCGCCCCGACCAGGAACAGCCCCCGCCCCGGCGGCCGTTCCCGGATCCGCGACAGCCCGGGCCCGCTGTCGTGCACCTCGACGCGGACCGTCCCGTCGTAGGTGAGCAGCCGCAGCAGGTAGCCCCGCCCACGCGGGACCCCGTACCGCAGCGCGTTGGTCGCCAGCTCGCTCACGCAGAGCAACACGTCGTCCTGCCGGGAGGCCCTGCCCCATGCGGCCAAGGTGTCACGTGTGAAGTGGCGTGCTGCGCTGATGGTTTGGGGTGAGCGCAGGTAGAGGCGCTCCTGGACCAGGGCGGGTTGAGTATGCAGATTCACGTGCCGATCGTCGCGCGCAGTCACTAGCGTGGGACTCTGCTCCAACCCGTACTCCTTGTTGAGTACGGGTCGGAGCGGGGTAGTCCACGCACGCGGGTGGGGAGTTCGCTGTCATGCCACCAAAGAAGCGCGCACGGCCCAACGCGACCACCATGAAGATGGTGGGGCAGATGGTGGCCGCCGCACGAGTAGCCAAGAACCTGACCCAGAAACAGCTCGGAGAGCTGATCAATCTGGACGCGGAGACCATCGCCTCAATCGAGCAGGGCCGTCGCGCGCTGATGCCGAATGTCGCGGAGCTGATGGATCTGCATCTGGGGCTGCCGGGGATTCTGGCCGTCGCGGCCCACGGGATGCCCTCCGTGGACGGTCCCCCGCCGTGGGCAGAGGAGTACTTGAGGCTGGAGGACGGTGCGATCGCGCTCTCCTGGTTCGACAACCAGGTCGTACCGGGCCTCCTCCAGACGGAGAACTACGCCCGGGCGGTCATCACCTGCCGGGTACCGGCCCACCCGGAAGCGGAGATCGAGTCACTGACCGCGTTGCGCGTCGCCCGCAAGGCGATCCTTCACCGCGAGACTCCTCCGACGCTGAGCTTCGTCATCTGGGAAGCCGTCCTGCGGGACCGGATCGGTGGTGACGAGGTCCACGTGGAGCAGTTGCGCCACCTGCGAGAGTGCGCCGATCTGCCGGACCTAAGCCTTCAGGTGATGCCTCTGGGGCGCACCTCGCACGCCGGACTCGACGGCCCGTTCATCCTGCTGGAAACACCGGACCACCACCACCTCGGCTACACAGAAACCCAGCGCGGCAGCCAGCTCATCTCGGCCCTGGATGGGGTCAGTATCCTGGCGCGCAAGTATGCAATGCTGCGCACTCAGGCCCTCAACACCGAGCAGACGCGGGGCCTGTTGGACCGCCTGCTAGGAGAGCCATGAGCCCCACGACCGCCCTGAAGTGGTTCAAGTCCAGCTACAGCGGCAGCGAGGGTGGCGCCTGCCTGGAAGTCGCCATCGCCTGGCAGAAGTCCACGTACAGCGACGGCGAATACGCCGCCTGCGTAGAGGTCGCCACCTGCCCCGGAACCATCCACGTCCGCGACAGCAAGGTCCCGCACGGACCCGTGCTGGACCTGACCCCCGCCGCCTGGGCCACCCTCACGGAGTGGACCGCTCGCTGATCAGCGCGGCCAGACCGTCCAGGATGCGGTCCAGGCCGAAGCGGAACTGGAAGTCCGGCTCGTCCGCGCCCGTGAACGCGTCGGACTCCAGCAGGCGCGTCACCGCCGGGTGCGTGTCCGGGGCCGTCATCAGGCGCAGGGTGCGTACGTACTGACCCAGCACCTGATCCGGTGAGACGCCGGACTTCACGATGGCGGCGATCATGTCCGCGACCATCGTCGCCTCGTTGCGGACCAGCCCACCGATGAGGATGATCGCCGAGACCTTCTCGCCCTCCCTCAGGGCGGTCCCGGCCATCGCCGCGAGCCCGCGTTCCATCCAGGCGAGCTGGTTGGGGCTGACCGGCGCCCCGGTGAGCGGGATGCGCACGATCCAGGAGTTGGCCATCAGGACGGCCCGCTGCGCGTACGCCCATTCGGTCAGCAGCTCCCGCCAGCCCGAAACCCCGGACGGCTCCGGCGGGGTGCCGACGCCGGCATCGGCCATCAGGATGTACAGCTCTTCCTTCGCCGTGACGTACCGGTAGAGGGACATCGTCGAGACGCCCAGCTCCTTGGCCACCCGGCCCATGGAGACGGCGTCCATCCCCTCCGCGGCGGCCAGCGCCACCGCCGCGTCCACGATCCGTTGGAGGGTGAGGGTGGGGCGCGGCCCCTTGCCGGGGCGTTCGCGCAGGCCCCAGGCCATCGCCAGGCTCGCCGGGAGCCCGGTGCCGTCGTCTTCCGCTTCGTTCGCCATCGCCGCTCCCTCCCCCTGTCGTCCCTCATGAGTCGTTGACGCACATCCTAGTTCTGTGTATTACTTACGCAATGGCGCGTAACCCATACGCAGAACGCAGATCGGAGTCCGCAATGGACGACCTCGGCATCCACGCCACCGCCCTGACCAAGTCCTACGGCGCCCTGCGCGTCCTCGACGGCATCGACCTCGCCGTCCCGCGCGGCAGCGTCCTCGCCCTCCTCGGCCCCAACGGCGCCGGGAAGACCACCACCGTCCGGATCCTCGCCACCCTCACCGAGCCCGACTCCGGCACCGCGCGGGTCGCGGGCCGCGACACCGCGTCCGAACGGGCCCTCGTACGCCGCTCCATCAGCCTCACCGGGCAGTCCGCGGCCGTCGACGAGCTCCAGACCGGCGCCGAGACCCTCCGCATGATGGGCCGGCTCCACGGACTGCGACCGCGCGCGGCCCGGGCCCGGGCCGACGAGCTGCTGGAACGCTTCGGGCTCGCCGAGGCCGGTGCGCGCACGGCGAAGTCCTACTCGGGCGGCATGCGCCGCCGCCTCGACCTCGCCGCGAGCCTGGTCTCCCGACCGGAAGTGATCTTCCTGGACGAGCCGACCTCCGGGCTCGACCCCCGCAGCCGCCAGGACCTGTGGGGCCTCGTACGGGAACTGCGCGCCGACGGCACGAGCGTGCTGCTCACCACCCAGTACCTGGAGGAGGCCGACCGCCTCGCCGACCGCGTGGCCGTCCTGGCCGGCGGACGGATCGCCGCCGAAGGCACCCCTGGGGAACTCAAGTCGCGCGTGGCGGGCCACCGCCTCGACCTGACCCTCGCCAGCCGGACCGCCTACGACGCACTGGCCCCGCGCGCGCTCCGCCTCTCGGCGGGGGAACCCGTGGCCGTCGCGGAGGGCCTCACCCTCGCACCGGAGGAGCTCGGCCTCAGCCTGCCCACCGACGGCAGCGCCGCCCACGTCCGGTCCCTGCTCGACGAACTCGACCCCGACCACACGGCCGTGGACCGCTTCTCGGTCCGCGGCGCCACCCTCGACGACGTGTTCCTCACCCTGACGGGAGCCGCTCCGTGACCACTTCCACGACCACTCCGGCGATCACGCCCGCACCCACTTCCGCACCCGCGTCCGTGACGACCCGCCCCGGCGCCATCGCGGCCGCCCACACCCTCACCGGGCGCAGCCTGCGCATCAGCAGCCGCCAACCGGACGTCCTGATCACGGCGTTGATGCTGCCGGTCATGCTGATGCTGATCTTCGTCTACTTCTTCGGCGGAGCCATCGACACCGGGACCAC
Organism: Streptomyces sp. NPDC058289; assembly: GCF_042880975.1. NCBI lineage: Bacteria > Bacillati > Actinomycetota > Actinomycetes > Kitasatosporales > Streptomycetaceae > Streptomyces > Streptomyces sp. NPDC058289. Next base: position 20,593 of record NZ_JBHVYI010000011.1, on the reverse strand, counting down.
CTACGTGACCTACGTGGTCCCGGGAGCGATGCTCCTCTGCGCCGGCTTCGGCGCGGCGAGCACCGCCGTCAGCGTCGCCACCGACATGAAGGAAGGCGTGATCGACCGCTTCCGGTCCCTGGACATCGGCGGCGTCCCGATCCTGGCCGGGCACGTCGCGGCCTCGGTCCTGCGCAACCTCGTGTCCACGGGCCTGGTCCTGGCCGTCGCCCTCGCCATCGGGTTCCGTCCCCGGGCCTCGCTGCCCGGCTTCCTGGCCGCGGCCGCGCTCCTGGTCGCGTACATCACCGCGATCTCGTGGCTGGCCGCGACGCTCGGGCTGCTCGCCGGGACGCCGGAGGCGGCGGGCGGCTTCACCTTCCTGATGATGTTCCTGCCCTACCCGTCCAGCGCGTTCGTCCCCATCGACACCATGCCCGGCTGGCTCCACGGCTTCGCCGACCACCAGCCGCTGACCCCGGTGATCGAGTCCCTCCGGGCCCTGCTCCTCGCCCAGCCGGCGGGCGACGCCCCCTGGGTGGCCCTGGCGTGGTGCGCGGCCATCGGCGTGGTGTCCGTGGCCCTGGCGGCCGTCCTCTTCGAACGGCGGACGCGGTAGGCGGCGGACGCGGTAGGCGGCAGGCGACGCGGGCGGGCGCGGTGCGCCGACACGGCACACCGCGCCCGAATCGCGACGCCTCAGTGCAGCGGGTACGAGTGCCGTCCCGTCGCCGCGTCGATCTCCGAGTGGGCCTTCTGCAGCATCTGGGACGCGATGTCCATCAGCGCGCGAGCACCCGCGATCTCTTCCCCGACCTTCAGTTGCTCCGGGTCGGAGGGGTGACGCATGGCGTAGCCGTGCGCCCGTATCTCGGAGCCGTCCCCGAGTCTGACCAGGGCCGCCGCACTGGTTCGGTGGCCCTCCTCGGTGAATTCGAGCTCCACATGCCACCCGACGAGCGTGGTCATGGCGCATCACCTCCGGGGTTCGGTGCACCCTGCCTCCAGGGTGCGCCCGAGCGGGACGCGATGCGAATCGGTCCGACCCGGCTCAGCCGGTCTTCGTGCGGCGCGAGCGGCCGAAGCGGCGGACGAGCGGGGTCTCGACCCAGGCGAAGAGCCCCCAGGACATGAGCAGCGTGGCCGCCCCGACGCCCGCCAGCAGGCCCAGGGTCACGGGGAGCGAGTACATCTGTTCCTCGCCCAGCGCCCAGCGCAGCGAGCACATCGTGATGTAGTGCAGCAGGTAGAAGGCGAAGGAGATCTCCCCCAGCCACACCATCGCGCGATGGCGGAACAGACTGGGCCGCCCCTCGATGTCCGCGCTCGCGGCGGCCGCGATGAGCAGCACGATCGGCACGATCAGCACGGCGCGCTGGCCGTAGAGGTAGGGCACGTGGAAGGTCAGCCAGTAGCAGGCGGCCAGCAGCAGGCTCGACCAGATCATGCCGATGTTGCGCCAGCGCCCGTGCTTCACGGCGAGCGCCACCAGGATGCCGAGGGCGAAGTCGGCCATGCGGACCGGCGGCAGCACGTAGCTGAACCAGTACTGGGAGACCGAGCTGTCGTGGCCGCTGGGGATGCGGTCGCCGCTCGGGAACAGGGCGTAGGCGAGGGCGGGGGTGGCCACCACCGTGGCGATCGTGCCGGTGATCCAGTACTTCAGGTGGCCGGGGTCGATCCGCTTGAAGGCCGCCAGCAGGGCGGGGAAGCACAGGTAGAAGACCGCTTCCACGGCCAGGGACCAACTCGGTGCGTTCACGCTGAAGTTGGTCATGTACTCGGGCCACCAGACCTGCACCATGAACAGGTTGGCCACCGCGACGCCCGCAGAGGTGTAGTACAGCGCGAACAGGGACAGCGCGAGCGCCCAGGTGACCACGTAGTTCGGGTAGATCTTGACGAACCGGCGCCGCCAGAACCCCGTGGTGGTGTCCCGGTCCCGGGCCGACCAGGTCAGGACGAACCCGCTGAGCACGAAGAAGAAGGTCACCCCGAGCCCGCCCGCCTGGGTGAACCAACTGGCCAGCCGGTACTCGGTGTCGTCGTCCGCCAGCAGCCGCAGCGGGGGTATGGGCAGGAAGGCGTGATGGGCGAAGACCAGCAGCGCGGCGGGGAAGCGCAGGCCGGTGAGCGAGTCGAGCCGGGTCGTGCGGCGCGGCGGTGCGTCGGTGGGGGGCGGCGCCGTTCTGGAGCGGGTCGGCGCAGAACCGGTCAAGATCTGGTCAGTGGCCATGGGGCTTCCTTCGGGGATGTGGTCCTGCGGTGCGGCCCTGATTCGGCAGGTGAAGCGCCTTTGTACCGGCGCCCGCTCGTGGCCCGCTCAACACGTCGGGCCCGACCGGTTCCGGCCGTTCACCGCCGGCGCACAGGAAGGGGCCCGGGCATCCCCGCCCGGGCCCCTCCACCTACCGCTCAGCTCCGGCGCTGAGCCCTACCGCTCAGCCCGCAGCCACTGCGCGACCTCCGTCGCCCAGTACGTCAGGATCGTGTCCGCGCCCGCCCGCTTGATGCCGAGCAGGGTCTCCAGGATCGCCCGCTCGCGCTCGATCCAGCCCTTCTCCGCCGCCGCCTCGATCATCGCGAACTCGCCGCTGATCTGGTACGCCGCCACCGGGACGTCCACCGACTGCGCGACCCGGTAGAGGATGTCCAGGTAGGGCCCGGCCGGCTTGACCATCACCATGTCGGCGCCCTCCTCCAGGTCGAGGGCGAGCTCGCGCAGCGACTCCCGGGCGTTCGCCGGGTCCTGCTGGTACGTCTTGCGGTCGCCCTGGAGCGAGGAGGCGACGGCCTCGCGGAAGGGACCGTAGAAGGCGGACGTGTACTTGGCCGTGTACGCGAGGATCGAGACGTCCTCGTGGCCCGTCTCGTCCAGGGCGTCGCGGACGACGCCGACCTGGCCGTCCATCATCCCGCTCGGACCCACCACGTGGACGCCCGCGTCGGCCTGCACCTGCGCCATCTCGGCGTAGCGCTCCAGCGTCGCGTCGTTGTCCACGCGGCCGTGCTCGTCCAGGACCCCGCAGTGCCCGTGGTCGGTGTACTCGTCCAGGCACAGGTCGGACATGATCACCAGATCGTCCCCCACCTCCGCCTTCACGTCGCGGATCGCGACCTGGAGGATCCCGTCCGGCTCGGTGCCCGCCGTGCCCCGCGCGTCCTTGTTCTCGTCGGCCGGTACGCCGAAGAGCATGATCCCCGAGACTCCGGCCTCGACGGCCTCCACGGCGGCCTTCCGCAGCGTGTCCCGGGTGTGCTGCACCACGCCCGGCATCGCCGAGATGGCGAGCGGCTCGCTGATGCCCTCCCGGACGAATGCCGGGAGGATCAGGTCCGAGGGGTGCAGTCGGTTCTCCGCGACCATCCGCCGCATCGCCGGGGTGGTGCGCAGCCGACGGGGCCGCGAGCCGGGGAAGGATCCGTACGTGCTCATCTTCTAGTCGCCTCTTCGAGCTTCGACAGCAGTCGGCACAAGCCTAGAGCCCGGCCCGGCCCCACTCCGCCCCGTCAGCCGGGCGCCGGCGCCCGGTGCTCGGGGCGTCACGGGCCCGAACATGCCACAGGGCCCGGGTGCACATCACACCCGGGCCCTGCCGCGTAACACCGCTAAGGCGCTCATCAGGTCGTACGACGCCTGCGCGCCCCCGGTCGCCGCTCGCTCGGCCGGTACACGCTCTCCCCGGCCTCCTTCGCGGCCTCGCGGCGCGCGGCCCCGTACTCCGCCAGGGCCTCCGCCAGCTTGCCCACGCTCGGCTCCGGCGACAGCACGTCGACCCGGAGCCCGTGCTCCTCGGCCGTCTTGGCCGTGGCCGGGCCGATGCACGCGATGACGGTGACGTTGTGCGGCTTGCCGGCGATGCCGACGAGGTTGCGCACGGTGCTCGACGAGGTGAAGAGCACGGCGTCGAAACCGCCGCCCTTGATCGCCTCGCGGGTGTCCTGCGGCGGCGGCGAGGCGCGCACGGTCCGGTAGGCGGTGACGTCGTCGACCTCCCACCCGAGCTCGATCAGCCCGGCGACCAGGGTCTCGGTGGCGATGTCGGCGCGCGGCAGGAAGACGCGGTCGATCGGGTCGAAGACCGGGTCGTACGGCGGCCAGTCCTCCAGCAGACCGGCGGCGGACTGCTCGCCGCTGGGCACGAGGTCGGGCTTGACGCCGAACTCCACCAGGGCGGCGGCGGTCTGCTCGCCGACGGCGGCGACCTTGATGCCGGCGAAGGCACGGGCGTCGAGCCCGTACTCCTCGAACTTCTCGCGCACGGCCTTGACCGCGTTGACGGAGGTGAAGGCGATCCACTCGTAGCGGCCCGTCACGAGCCCCTTGACCGCCCGCTCCATCTGCTGCGGGGTGCGCGGCGGCTCCACGGCGATGGTCGGCACCTCGTGGGGCACCGCGCCGTACGAACGGAGCTGGTCGGAGAGCGAGGCGGCCTGCTCCTTGGTGCGCGGGACGAGCACGCGCCAGCCGAACAGCGGCTTCGACTCGAACCAGGACAGTTCCTCGCGGCGCGCGACGGCGCCGTGCTCCCCGACCACGGCTATGACGGAGCGCGCGCCCTCGGGCGAGGGCAGGATCTTGCCCTGCTTGAACACCTGCGCGATGGTCCCGAGGGTCGCGCTCCACGTCCGCTGGCGGGTCGTCGTACCGGCCACGGTCACGGTGAGCGGGGTGTCGGGCTTGCGCCCGGCGCCGATCAGCTCGGCCGCCGCCGCCGAAACGGTCTCCAGCGTCGCGGAGACGACGAGGATGCCGTCGCTGGCGCCCACCTCGCTCCAGCAGCGCGCGGAGGCGGTCCGCGCGTTCACGAACCTCACGTCCGCACCCTGCTTGCCGGCCAGCGGAACACCGGCGTACGCGGGCACGCCGACGGCGGTCGCGACGCCGGGGACGACCTCGAAGGGGATGCCGCCGGTGGCGCAGGCGAGCATCTCCTCGGCCGCGTTCCCGTCGAGTCCGGGGTCGCCGGTGACGGCACGGACGACCCGCCTGCCGGAGCGCGCGGCCTCCATGACAAGATTGGCGGCATCTCGGATGACCGGGACTCCGGCGGCTGCTGACTTCTCGTCAGCAATCGTCAGCTGTGGCGTGTCCACCCCCGCGCGCGCATGCGTACGTACGACCTCGAGCACCTCGGGCTCCGCGATCAGTACGTCCGCGGCGGCCAGGGCCTCCACGGCGCGAAGCGTCAGCAGTCCCGGGTCGCCCGGGCCGGCACCGAGGAAGGTGACGTGCCCCTGGACGGCGACGGACGGAAACGCGGAGGTGGTTGGGCTTGTGGGGTTCAAAGCGACCGCTCCCCCATCAGACCGGCCGCGCCCTTGGCCAGCATCTCGTCCGCGAGTTCGCGGCCGAGCGCCATGGCCTCGTCGTACGACTGGGGCACGGGACCGGTGGTGGACAGCTGCACCAGCGTGGAACCGTCGAGGGTTCCCACGACTCCCCGCAGGCGCATCTCATTGACAATCTGCCCGTCGGCCAACAGGTCGGCGAGCGCACCCACGGGGGCGCTGCAGCCGGCCTCCAGGGCACCGAGCAGGGCGCGTTCGGCGGTCACGGCGGCCCGCGTGTACGGGTCGTCGAGCTCGGCGAGCGCGGAGATCAGGTCCGTCTCGGACGCGAGGCACTCCACGGCCAGGGCACCCTGGCCGGGCGCGGGCAGCATGTTGTCCACGGAGATCAGGTCGGTGGCCTCGTCGCCGCGGCCGATCCGGTTGAGCCCGGCGGCGGCCAGCACGACCGCGTCGAGCTCGCCGTCCCGCACGAAGCCGATCCGGGTGTCGACGTTGCCGCGGATGGCGACGGTCTCGATGACCTTGCCCAGCGACTTGGCGTACGCGTGCAGCTGCGACCTGCGCCGCGGCGAGCCGGTGCCGATGCGCGCACCGTCGGGCAGCTGCTCGAAGGTCAGGCCGTCGCGGGCGACGAGCGCGTCGCGCGGGTCCTCGCGCTGCGGCATCGCCGCGATGACGAGCTCGGCGGGCTGCGTGGTGGGCAGGTCCTTCAGCGAGTGCACGGCGAAGTCGACTTCGCCGCGCACGAGTGCCTCGCGCAGGGCGGTGACGAAGACGCCGGTGCCGCCGATCTGCGAAAGGCTCTCGCGGGACACGTCACCGTAGGTCGTGATCTCCACGAGCTCGACGGGCCGGCCGGTGATCGCCCGTACCGCCTCGGCGACATGCCCGGACTGGGACATGGCCAGCTTGCTGCGCCGCGTGCCGAGCCTCAGCGGCTGGTCGAGACGTGGATTCATGATGCCCGTCCTGAGTCGTGGTTCTTGTCAGCCTCGTCGGCCCGGCTGACGGAGGCCACCGTCTGCGGGTCGAGATCGAAGAGTTCGCGCAGCGCCTCGGCGTACCCGGCGCCGCCGGGCTCGCTCGCGAGCTGCTTGACGCGCACGGTCGGCGCGTGGAGGAGCTTGTCGACGACGCGGCGCACGGTCTGGGTGACCTCGGCCCGCTGCCGCTCGTCGAGATCGGGTACCCGCCCGTCGAGCCGTGCCACTTCCATGGCGACGACCTCCGCGGCCATGGCGCGCAGGGCGACCACGGTGGGTGTGATGTGCGCGGCCCGCTGGGCGGCCCCGAAGGCGGCCACTTCCGCGGCCACTATCGCGCGCACGGCGTCGACGTCGGCGGCCATGGGCGCATCGGCGGAGGCCTCGGCGAGCGACTCGATGTCGACCAGCCGCACCCCGGGGATCCGGTGCACGGCGGCGTCGATGTCGCGCGGCATGGCCAGGTCGAGCAGCGCGAGCCGTACGGGCTGCGCGTCCACCTGGCTCCGTACGCCCTTGCGCGGCTGCTGCCGCTGCGCGGCGGCCTCGCCCTGGTCGGCCCAGGTCCCGTGCAGCTCCAGCGACCCGGCGTCCACCCCGGCGAGCGCGGCCCGCCCATCGGCGGTCCGCCCCGGATCGGAAGCCGGCGCCTCGAGCCCCACGGGACACCCGTCCCGCTCCTCGACGACGACCTTGCTCCGCACGGCCCCGGCATCGGCGATCCGCCGCCCCTCGCCCGCCAGCACGGCCAGCCGTGCAACGAGCTCGGCGTCAGCCGAATTCAGCCCCGCCGGTGTTTGAGGCGCAGGGGTCCGGGGACTGGTCCCCGGCAACGGCGCCGCACCCGGCATCGGGGTCCGGGCGGAGCCCGGGGAACGGTGGAAGGGCGGGTAGGGGACAGCCCCCGCAGGGCCCGCCTCCACGGCCGCGGCCACGTCGTCCCCGGTCAGCACCAGCCCAGTGGCCCCCGTACAGGACACGACGACATCAACCCGAGCCAGCTCATCGGCGACACCGGACATCGCAATGGCCGAAGCCGCCACCCCGGTGCCCGAGGCAACCAGAATCTCGGCCAACCGCTCCGCCCGCTCGGCGGTCCGGTTCGCCACCACGACCTCGGCAACACCCACCCGCGCCAACGTCGCCGCAGCCAGCGAAGACATCGACCCGGCCCCGATGACGAGCGCCCGCTTCCCCGCGGCCCACTCCTCCACCGGCACCCGCACGGCGAGCTGCTCCAGCCCGAAGGTCACCAGCGACTGCCCCGCCCGGTCGATCCCGGTCTCGGAGTGCGCCCGCTTGCCGACGCGCAGCGCCTGCTGGAACAAATCATTGATCAGCCGCCCAGCGGTGTGGAGCTCCTGCCCCAGCGCCAGCGCGTCCTTGATCTGCCCGAGGATCTGCCCCTCGCCGACCACCATCGAGTCCAGCCCGCACGCCACCGAGAAGAGGTGGTGGACGGCCCGGTCCTCGTAGTGCACGTACAGATAAGGAGTGAGCTCCTCCAGCGCGACCCCGCTGTGCTGCGCCAACAGCGTCGACAGCTCGGCCACACCGGCGTGGAACTTGTCCACGTCCGCGTACAGCTCGATCCGGTTGCAGGTGGCGAGCACCGCCGCCTCCGCCGCCGGCTCCGCGGCGAGCGTGTCGTGCAGCAGCTTGACCTTGGCATCGGCGGCCAGCGAAGCGCGCTCCAGCACGCTCACGGGCGCACTGCGATGACTCAGCCCTACGACGAGCAGACTCATGCCGGCATCACCGCCGGAACGTCCCCGTCGGGTCCGCCCTTCCGCGCGACGGCGGTGGCCCGGCCGGCGGGCGGCACGACGGCGGCGGCGGGAGCCGCCCCGGTGCCGGTGCCCGTGGCGGAGCCTCCGGCGGCAGCGGCGGCCGCCGCTTCCTCACCGGCCTTGCGCTGCTCGTGGAAGGCCAGGATCTGCAGCTCGATCGACAGGTCGACCTTGCGCACGTCCACGCCCTCGGGCACGGACAGCACGGTCGGCGCGAAGTTCAAGATGGACGTGACTCCTGCGGCGATGAGCCGCTCGCTGACCTGCTGGGCGGCCCCTGCCGGAGTCGCGATGACCCCGATCGAGACGCCGTTCTCCTCGATGATCTTCTCGAGCTCATCGGTGTGCTGCACGGGCATGCCGGCGACGGGCTTGCCGGCCATGGCCGGATCGGCGTCGATGAGCGCGGCCACGCGGAAACCGCGCGACGCGAAACCGCCGTAGTTGGCCAGCGCGGCGCCGAGGTTGCCGATGCCGACGATGACGACCGGCCAGTCCTGGGTCAGCCCGAGCTCGCGGGAGATCTGGTAGACGAGGTACTCCACGTCGTACCCGACGCCTCGGGTCCCGTAGGAGCCGAGGTAGGAGAAGTCCTTGCGGAGCTTCGCGGAGTTGACTCCGGCGGCCGCGGCCAGCTCCTCGGAGGACACCGTGGGCACCGATCGCTCGGAGAGCGCGGTGAGGGCGCGCAAGTACAGCGGAAGCCGGGCGACAGTGGCCTCGGGAATACCTCGGCTGCGGGTCGCCGGTCGGTGAGTTCGGCCAGTTGCCACGATGCTCCTGCGGGATGAGCGGGGCTGCAGGTGGCCACTTGTCCCAGGACCACCCCGTCGAATGCAGGCTATGTCTTTGTGAACGCGTGCACAAAGATTGTGTCCGCTTTGTCCGACCAAAGTGACCGGGGTCACGCGCCTTGGGCGTATGGACCGGGAACCGGCGACACGCCGAACCCGTTCAATTCCCGAAGGGGGCAAAACGGTACACACTCCTCACCAATACGCCCCCGAGACCGCATAAATCGCCCACGATGGTAACCGCCCGACGACCTAGGCCTGCAATGCCCGTCGGAGCCGGTCAGGGTTCACCCTCCAGAAGGTGTGCTGCTCGCCGTCCACCAGCACGACCGGAATCTGCTCCCAGTGCAGGCGGTACAGCTCCTCATCCTGCGAAATGTCCTTCTTCTCCCACTGTGCACCCGTCTCGGCGCAGACCTTTTCGACCACTTCCTGGGCGTCATCACAGAGATGGCACCCCGGCTTCCCGATGAGCGTGACCAACCGCTCCTCCGGACGCTTCTTTTCGGCACGGCGCAGCAAAGGACTCATGCACCCATTCTCCCGCGCCCGCACCCCGACCACCCCGGGCCGGACGCACCGAAGAGTTCACACCACCGATTCCCATCGGTTCGGGAACTCCCGAACACAGTGGCTATGCTCGCGTCATGGCCGCTCTGGGATGGCTCACCCCCCGTAGGCGCTCCGCCACCGCGCGGAGCGTGCTGGCAGGCGAGGCCTCGGCCGAGGCCGCCCGCAAGACCGCACTGGGCGACGAACTGCTCGACGGCACGGACTTCCCCGGAACCACCGAAGCGGAACGCGCGGCGGAGGCGGAGCCGGAGGCCCCGCAGGAGCCCGCCGAGCCCGCCGAGCCCGAGTTCCCCGTCGCCGGCGACGACCTGGCCGCCGCCTTCTTCGACCTCGACAACACCGTCATGCAGGGCGCCGCGATCTTCCACTTCGGCCGCGGCCTCTACAAGCGGGAGTTCTTCCGCCGCCGCGAGCTCGCCCGCTTCGCCTGGCAGCAGGCCTGGTTCCGGCTCGCCGGGGTCGAGGACCCCGAGCACATGCAGGACGCCCGCGACAGCGCGCTGTCCATCGTCAAGGGACACAAGGTCTCCGAACTGATGTCCATCGGCGAGGAGATCTACGACGAGTACATGGCGGTGCGGATCTGGCCGGGCACCCGCGCCCTGGCGCAGGCCCACCTCGACGCCGGCCAGAAGGTCTGGCTCGTCACGGCCGCCCCCGTGGAAACCGCCACGATCATCGCCCGCCGGCTCGGCCTGACCGGGGCCCTCGGCACCGTCGCGGAGTCCGTGGACGGCGTCTACACCGGCCGGCTGGTCGGCGAGCCCCTGCACGGCCCCGCCAAGGCGGAGGCGGTCCGCGCCCTGGCCGCCGCCGAGGGACTGGACCTCGCGCGCTGCGCGGCGTACAGCGATTCGCACAACGACATTCCGATGCTGTCCCTGGTCGGACACCCGTACGCGATCAATCCCGACACAAAACTGCGCAAGCATGCCCGCTCCAACGACTGGCGCCTGCGCGACTATCGGACCGGCCGCAAGGCCGTGAAGATCGGCGTCCCGGCCGCCGCGGGCGTCGGCGCGATCGCGGGCGGCACGGCCGCCGCCATCGCCCTGCACCGCCGCCGCAAGTAGCGACTGCGGGGCCCTGCCCGGCCTCCCGCCCCACCACGCCCGGCGCCCTTGCCCGCCCGGGACATTCGCTCACCTCTACCCGCACCTCCGGCGCGGCATTCCGCCCTGCCCTACTCGGTCGCGAGCCACCGTGGAAGCAGGCATTCCGCGCACCCAACTGATCAAGAATCGATCACCATCCGTGCCTGAATATGCCCTCGACACGCAACAGAAGTGTCGTAACCGGTGATTTGAGCAACTGGGTGTAGCGCCGCCTGTACGAAGCGTTATTCTCCTCAAACGCATGCCACCGCCATCTGTCGCTACGACGGGTGAACGGTCCCGCACTGCACGTGATGGAAGCTCTGCCTCTGGGAGTCCCGTGTACCCACCTGTCGGGGTTGACGCCTCGGGCCTGGCTACGCTGCGCGCAACGGTCCTCGACCAGCTGCGCGGCTTCGTCCCCACCGCGTACACCGTCCCCGCATTCGCCACCGCGGTCCCCGCCGGACTCGGCCCGGCCGGTCCTTGCTATGCCCTGACCGACGGCGGGGCAACGGTGGGCAGACGCGGTCGCGCCGGCGGCTCGTCCGCCGGGGGCGCAGCCGCCGGGACCACCGCGCCCGCCGCCCGCCGTCCCACCGCGGACAGCGACCAGGCCCGCATGATGGACCTGGTCGAACGCGCCCAGGCCGGCGAGGCCGATGCCTTCGGGCGCCTGTACGACCAGTACAGCGACACCGTCTACCGCTACATCTACTACCGCGTCGGCGGCAAGGCGACCGCGGAGGATCTCACCAGCGAGACCTTCCTGCGTGCGCTGCGCCGCATCTCCACCTTCACCTGGCAGGGCCGCGACTTCGGCGCCTGGCTCGTGACGATCGCCCGCAACCTGGTCGCCGACCACTTCAAGTCGAGCCGCTTCCGCCTGGAAGTCACCACCGGCGAAATGCTCGACGCCAACGAGGTGGAACGGTCCCCCGAGGACTCCGTCCTGGAGTCCCTCTCCAACGCGGCCCTGCTGGAAGCCGTACGGAAACTCAATCCGCAGCAGCAGGAGTGCGTGACCTTGCGCTTCCTGCAGGGCCTCTCGGTCGCCGAGACGGCCAGGGTGATGGGAAAGAACGAGGGTGCCATCAAGACCCTCCAGTACCGGGCGGTCCGCACCCTGGCCCGCCTGCTCCCCGACGACGCCCGCTGACGCCGCCCTCCTCTCACATTTCGGTACCCCTCCCTGATGACCTTGATGACACCGACGACAGTGACGACACTGCCGAATCCAACGACGCTGTGGTCCGATCATCCTTCGTCCGTAACCCAAGTGCCGCGCCGCTCGTTGTGGGGAATGCAGGCTCCCTGTGGACAAGCCCTGCCCGAAGCCGCTCACTCGAAAGTGTGGATGTGCTCAAGGAAGGCAACCTTCCGGACACCTTGGGGAGTCGATCGTCATGACGAGAGGAGGTGCCGCCAGTGATCGCGAACGTGACTCCGCACCGGCGGGCGAACGCCTTCGCCCAGGCCCTGGAGGAGCGGACCCCGTCCGAGCTTTCGGAACCGGACCCGGCGGCCGAGCAGTCCGAGGCACCTGCCGAACCTGCCGACCACGACCGGTTGTTGGCCCTGGCGAGCGTGCTCGGCGAAAGAATGCCGCGCCCGGTGCTGGACCCCGAGGTCAAAGTGGTGCAACGAGCCCAGCTCATTGCCGCCATGGAAGCCAAGGTGATGGAAGAGAGGGCCGGAGGCGGCGTGGCCGCCGACCCTCAAGTGCCCGAACAGCGGACCGGCCGCGGCGCCCACCGGGCGACCTCGCTCCGGAAATTGCGGCCCCGCTCCCGCTGGTCCAAGGGCATTGCGGCAGGCGGTCTCACCGTAGGTGTGGCCGCGGGGGCCTTCAGCGGAGTGGCCGCTGCCAGCACGGACGCCCTGCCGGGTGACCATCTGTACCCCGTGAAGCGGGGCATGGAGGACATCCGGCTCGGGATGGCCGACGACGATTCGGACCGGGGCGAGCTCTATCTCGACCAGGCTTCGAGCCGTCTGTCGGAGGCCCGTCGCCTCATGGAGCGCGGCCGTCTCGGCGCACTCGACCACGAGTCCCTCGGCGAGATCCGCCGAGCCCTCGCGGGCATGAAGCACGACGCCTCGGAGGGCCACCGGCTGCTCCAGGCCGCCTACGAACGGGACGGCTCGCTCGGCCCGATCCAGGCACTGTCCTCGTTCTCCCGTTCACACCGGGACGCGTGGGCCAAGCTCCGGGGCAATCTCCCCGCGCAGCTCACGGACGTGGGCGGTGAGGTGGAGTCGGTCTTCCAGGCCATAGACCAAGACGTGGCGCCGCTCCAGAGTCTGCTCCCGAAGCCTCCGGAACAGACCCGCGGCTCCGGCCCCTCCACGAAGCCGAGCGCCCCGGCGGGCAAGCAGCAGGCGACGCCCTCCTCGGGCGCACCGTCCGCGGCTCCCAACCCGCCCACGGGCCAGGCCTCGGGTTCCCCGAAGACCCCGCCCCCCGGCGGCGGTCTCCTGGGCGGCACGGGCAACCTCCTGAACCCGCCCGCGGGCCAGGGCCAGCCCACCCCGTCCGGACCCGGCGGCACCCCCACGCCCGCCCACCCGGACATCACCCTCCCGCCCCTCCTCCCCGGCCTCCTCCCAGGCCTGGGCATCAAGGCGGAGGACGCCGACTAACGGCGACTAGCAGCGAGCAACGACGAAAACGCCGGCGGAGCTGGAAATCCAGCCCCGCCGGCGTTTTCGTCGCGCTCAGCCGACCGGCGCGCCAGAAGGCCGTGCCGATCCGAAGACCGTGCCGGTCAGAAGAAGACGGACCTCCGCTGCACCAGCAGCTTGTACAGCGTGTGCTGGATCTGCTCCCGCACCTGATCGGTCAGGTTGAACATCAGCATCGGATCCTCGGCGGCCTCCGCCGCGTACCCGTCCGTCGGAATCGGTTCCCCGAACTGGATCGTCCACTTCGTCGGCAGCGGCACCGCCCCCAGCGGCCCCAGCAGCGGAAACGTCGGCGTGATCGGGAAGTACGGGATCCCCAGCAGCCTCGCCAGCGTCTTCGAGTTCCCGATCATGGGGTAGATCTCCTCCGCCCCCACGATCGAGCAGGGCACGATCGGCGTCCCCGCACGCAGCGCGGTCGACACGAACCCGCCCCGCCCGAACCGCTGGAGCTTGTACCGGTCCCCGAACGGCTTCCCTATCCCCTTGAAGCCCTCGGGCATCACGCCCACCAGCTCCCCGGCCTCCAGCAGCCGCTGCGCGTCCTCCGCGCACGCCAGCGTGTGCCCGGCCTTCCGCGCGAGCTCGTTCACCACGGGGAGCATGAACACCAGGTCGGCCGCCAGCAGCCGCAGGTGCCGCTGCGCCGGGTGCTGGTCGTGCACGGCGACCTGGAGCATGAGGCCGTCGAGCGGCAACGTCCCGGAGTGGTTCGCCACGATCAGCGCGCCGCCCTCCTTCGGGATGTTCTCGATGCCCTTGACCTCGACCCGGAAGTACTTGTCGTACAGCGGCCGCATCAGGGACATCAGGACCTGGTCCGTCAGCTCCTTGTCGTAGCCGAAGTCGTCGACCTCGTACTCCCCGGTGATCCGGCGCCGCAGGAACGCCAGCCCGCCGGCGATCCGCCGGCCCCAGGCGTCCGCCGCCGCCGGTTCCGGTACGGCCTCCACCACCGGCTCCGGCCCGACCGGATCCGCGACGGGCGTGACCGGCGCCTCCGGCGCGACGCGTACGCGCCGGGCGGGCGAGGACCGCCGTCGCGGCCGGTCCTCGTCGAACGGAATGACCTTGGCGTCCGCCACTATCGCTTCGCTCCATCCATGTCCACGTCCAGCAACCCGGCCACCCGGTCCACGGCCCGCCCCACCCGGTCCGGCGGCAGCAGCCCGCCGCCCCGGCTCCGCGTGAAGTCGGCGAAGGTCTCGGCGGTCGTATACATCGGCTCGAACCCCAGCGCCTCCCGCATCTGCGTGGTCTCCACGACCCGCCCGTGCGTGAGGAGCCTTATCTGCTCGGGCGAGAAGTCCGTCGCCCCGACCGCCCGCAGCGCCGCGCCCACCCAGGTCACCGCGGGCAGCAGCAGCGGCACCGTCGGCCGTCCCAGCCGCCGCGCGCACTGCGACAGCAGCAGCACCCCGTCGCCGGCGATGTTGAAGGTCCCGCTCAGCCCGCCGGGCCCGCTGGTCTGCGAGGCCAGCCGCAGCACGTCCAGTACGTCGTCCTCGTGCACGAACTGCAACCGCGGGTCGTAGCCCAGCACGGTCGGGATCAGCGGCATCGAGAAGTACTCGGCGAGCGCCGAGTCGGCGAAGGGCCCGAGGATGTTCGCGAACCGCAGCACGCACACCGCGACATCGGGCCGCCTGCGCGCGAAGCCGCGTACGTACCCCTCGACCTCGGTGGCGTCCTTGGCGAAGCCGGCGGCGGGCAGCGACTTCGGCTGCGTGGTCTCGGTGAAGACGGCCGGATCCCGCGAGGTGCCCCCGTACACACTGGTACTGGACTTCACCACGAGCCGCCGAACCGTCGGGGACTTCTGGCAGGCTCCCAGGAGCTGCATCGTCCCGATGACGTTGGTTTCCTTGACGGTGCTGTACGAGCCGGAGCCCGCGCCCGTCGCCGCTCCCCCGGTGACCGCGAGATGGACCACCGTGTCGACGGCGTTCTCGGCCAGCACCCGGGCGATGGCCGACTGCCTGATGTCCGCACGGACGAACTCGGCCGAGCCGAGCGTGTGCGGCGGGGTCACCGCGTCGACCGCGATCACCCGCTCGACCTCGGGGTCCCGCTGGATCCGCCGCACGAAGCGGCCCCCCAGCTGCCGGGCAGCCCCGGTGACCAGCACGACCTTCCCCACGAGCTCAGCGCCTCCCTCGAAGAAGTCCCCCGGCTGCACCGCAGCCCCTCCACCAGAATGGTGGAGGGGCTGCGGAGAACACGTACAGCTGCCGTTTACTTCTTGTTACGGCGCTGGACGCGGGTGCGCTTGAGCAGCTTGCGGTGCTTCTTCTTAGCCATCCGCTTGCGCCGCTTCTTGATAACAGAGCCCACGACTACCCTCGCTCACTTCTCTTTATTCGGTGCGGGGCGTCGGGGCCCACACGACCTACGTCGGCCTAGCCTACCCGCCCGAGCTCTGAGCTTGTAATCCGCGTGCCCCCGAGGGGTAACCGCGGGCTCCCGACCCTCGCCCTCAGGCCGATTCCACCCCCACAAAGGACTCGCGGAGGTACTCGTGCACCGCATTTTCGGGGACCCGGAAGGACCGGCCCACCCGGATTGCGGGCAGATGTCCGTTGTGCACCAAGCGGTACACGGTCATCTTCGACACTCGCATCACCGAGGCGACCTCCGCCACGGTCAGGAACTGAACCTCACTGAGAGGCCTCTCGCCAGCAGCCATGACACACCTTGACCTTCCGCGCATGACGGGCACCGGCTTCCCCTCCGGTTACGCCCCGTCGTCGCACGCTCACTCCCCAGAGTAGGGGCGTGTGATACGAGTGGGGAAGAGGAGCTACGTCCACTCCTGCCGACCCGGCAGACTCGCCCGATTGAGTACATAGCGAGTGAGCGGTCGGTAATAGTCCGCGCGCACCGCGTCATCAAGTGGAACCGCCACCGACACCTGCCCCTCGGCTTCCCCCACGAACAGCGCGGGATCATCTGTGTCGGCCAGCCCGATCGCCTCCACACCAAGCTGACCTGCACCGCAGACCCACCCGTGGTCCCCCACCACCAGCTCCGGCAACGGCCCGCCGGCCTCCGCCAGCGCCCCGAGGGCGATCCGAACCGGCAGCGGCGAATGGGAGTGCGCGCCGGTGTCACTCCCGTCCGGCCGCGCGCCGTCTTCCCGCACCAGTGCGACCCCTCGTACGTAATCGATGCGGTGCGTGCGTACGCCGAACCGGGTCTGCATGTCCACGCGTGCCCCCCACGCCGGAGTGAGGACATCACATCCCGCCGCCGACAGAGCCCCCGCCAATGTGGCGTAGAACTCCAGGAGCCGGTGCGGATGACCGGTCCCGAACAGCACCGGGGCCCGGGCCCCGGCCACCGCCCGCAGCCTCTCCGCGAAGGCCTCCAGCCCCGCCACCGTCAGCTCCGGATCGATCACGTCCGGCCCGCTGACGTGCGCGGGGTCCGCCGAGACCCCGCACTTCTGCGCCATCAGCCGCAGCAGGTCACCCTCGCCCCACGCCCACGCGGGATCCAGCCCCAGCAGAACCCGCGGATCCCGCGCCGCGAACAGCCGGTAACTGCGCAGGCTTTCCTCCCGAGAGGTCGCGACGGGCCCGGCCAGACGGGCGGCCAGCAGATGCGCACGCAACGCGCCGGTACTCAACACCCTCCCGATGCTCCCGCACCGACCCTGACCCCTCACCAGTTCCGGCCATACCCGCACCCGTTGGCCCAACGCCAGTCCGGGACGTCCAGTCCGTAGGGCCAGCACATCCAGTCCAACGCCGGCCAAATCCAGCCCCGCCGGCGTTTGAGGCGCGGGGTCTGGGGCGGAGCCTCAGGGGGGTCCGGGCGCAGCCCGGGGAACGGTGGAAGGGCGGGTAGGGGACAGTCCCGCAGGGCCACCCCCACACCACCGGCGCCACCCAGGCCACTTGGGCCGCTCAGGCCAGCAACCCCCGCAGGGGGAACACCGCCCGCCGCGTGGCGAGCACGGCCTGGTCGATCCGATCGGCAGGGTCGTAGCCCCCCTCCCAGTCCCGCCACCCCGGCACCCGCCCGTCCGTCATCCGCCCGGGCGCCACCACCCGCGTCCGCGCATACACCGCATCCCGCCAAGACCCCGGCACAGCCGTCTCGGGATCGATCGCCCGATGCCCGGCGATCGCCACCAGATGCGTCCACGACCGCGGTACGACGTCCACGACGGCGTACCCGCCCCCACCCAGCGCCAGCCACCGCCCGCTCTCGACCCACGCGTGCGCCAGCTCGTGGCACGCCTCCTGCACGGCCCGCTGCGCGTCCAACGACACCGCCAGATGCGCCAGCGGGTCCTCGAAGTGCGTATCGGCCCCGTGCTGCGTCACCAGCACCTGCGGCCTGAAGTCCTCCAACAGCTCCGGCACCACCGCGTGGAAGGCCCGCAGCCACCCCTCGTCCCCGGTCCCGGCGGGCAGCGCGACGTTCACCGCCGAACCCTCCGCCGCCGGCCCGCCCGTCTCCTCCGGCCAACCCGTCTGCGGGAACAGCGTCCGCGGATGCTCGTGCATCGAGATCGTCAGCACCCGGGGGTCGTCCCAGAACGCCGCCTGGACCCCGTCCCCGTGGTGCACGTCCACATCCACGTAGGCGACCCGCTCGGCCCCCAGCTCCAGCAGCCGCGCGATCGCCAGCGCCGCGTCGTTGTACACGCAGAACCCGGCCGCCCCGCCGGGCATCGCGTGGTGCAGCCCGCCGGCGAAGTTCACGGCGTGCTCGGCCTCGCCGCGCCAGATCGCCTCGGCCGCCGCGACCGACTGCCCGGCGATCAGCGCGGACGCCTCGTGCATCCCGTGGAACGCCGGATCGTCCGCCGTCCCCAGCCCGTACGAACCGTCGGCGACCCCGGGGTCGGCGGACACCTCGCGCACGGCCGCCACGTAGTCCTCGCGGTGGACCAGCCGCAGCG
This sequence comes from Streptomyces sp. NPDC058289, assembly GCF_042880975.1. Lineage (NCBI taxonomy): Bacteria > Bacillati > Actinomycetota > Actinomycetes > Kitasatosporales > Streptomycetaceae > Streptomyces > Streptomyces sp. NPDC058289. The sequence continues at coordinate 2,488 of NZ_JBHVYI010000011.1, read as the reverse complement.
TCGAGTCACCGGCCGGCCGGCCCGCCCGTACCTCCAGGTCCCGGTCGAGCCCGAAGGCCCGTACCAGGCCCATGGTCAGCTCCAGGCGCACCGGGTCCATCGGATGGCCCGGCCCGAAGTCATACTTCGTTACCGCCTCGTCCCACATCAACAGCCCGGTCACCGGTTCGCCGCTCATGCCGGACACCGTATCGGGCGGGCTCCGTGGCGAACGAGCGGGCATAGAAAAGAGTGACGAGGACCAGCACCATCGGCACGAGCATCGCCCCCCGGTAGCTCCAGGCGTCCCCGATCCCGCCCACGAGCGGCGCCCCGATCAGGAATCCGACGTAGTTGAAAATGTTCAAACGCGCGATGGCGGTGTCGGAGGAGTCCGGGAACAGCCGACCCGCGGCCGCGAAGGTCTGCGGCACGATCACGCACAGCCCGAACCCCAGCAGGGTGAAACCGAGCATCCCCACCCACGCCCCGGGCGCCGCCGCGACCACGGCGAACCCGCCCGCCGCGACGACCGTCCCGATCCGTACGACGGCCACGGCCCCGAAGCGCCGCACCCCGAGGTCCCCGACGGCCCGCCCGAGCAGGGTGGTCACCATGTAGACGTTGTACGGAACGGTGGCGAGCTGCTCGGAGCTGCCCAGCACGTCCTGGAGGTACTTGGCGCTCCAGTTCGAGACCGTCGAGTCCCCGATGTACGCACACGCCATCACCAGGCACAGCGGCAGCAGCAGCTTGAACCCGCCCGGCCCGAGCCCCTTGGCGGCCTCGGAGCCGGCGGCCTTGCCGTCCTGGTCCACGTAGAACCGGCTGGCGAGGAGCGCGAGCGGCAGCAGGATCACCACGGCGGGCAGGTAGGAGCTGAACAGGGAGAGGTGCCAGTGCGCCCCCGCCCACGCGGCGGAAGCGCCCAGGATCCCGCCGAGGCTGTACGAGGCGTGGAAGCCGAGCATGATGCTGCGCCCGTACGCGCCCTGCAGGCTCACCCCGAGCATGTTCATGGAGGCGTCGAGCGCCCCCACGAACAGCCCGAACGCCCCGAGCGCCAGCGCCACGTGCCACATCTCGCTGCCGGCGCCGACCCCCAGCAGTGCGAGCAGCACGAGCGGCTGCGCCCACCGCAGTACGGTGCTGGGCGCGACCCGCTTCACCAGGTGCTCGGTGACCACGCTGGACACACCGGCGAGGATCGGCACGGCGGCCAGGAAGACGGGCAGCAGTGCGTCGGATATCCCGTACCGGTCCTGAATGGCGGGGATCCGCGTCACGAGCAGCGCGAAGGCCACGCCCTGCACGAAGAAACTGAACCCCAACGCCCCGCGCCCGCGGCGCAGCCGCACGTCTGCTGTCATGGCGGCTCAGCGTAGGCCCCGGTGCTACCGGTGGGTAGAGCGATCACATATCGATTGGGTCAGTGCGAGAACCCACCGCTGTAGCCGGTGTATCCGGTGCCCGCACCTTCCGCGAGCCCCAGCAGCCCGGCCAGCTGGTTCATGTCGCCGAAGTATCCGGTGGCGCCGGGCAGCCGGTCGGCGGGCACCATCGCGGTGTACCCGAGCACGTCCATCCCCGCGGCCAGCGCGGCCTGGACGCCCAGCGGGCTGTCCTCGACGACCACGCACCGGCCGGGTGCCACGCCCATCTGGTCCGCGGCGTGCAGGAACAGATCGGGTGCGGGCTTGCCCTTGCCCACGTCGTCCGAGCTGAAGATCCACTCCTCCTCGAACCACTCGTCGAGCCCGGCCGCCCGGTGGCCGACCCGGATCCGCTCGTGGCTCCCGGAGGACGCGAGGCAGTACGCGGTCCCGCTCTCGACCAGAGCCGCCAGCACCCCCTCGACCCCGGGCACGGGCTTGAGCTCCCGTTCGAAGGCGGCGAAGGTACGGGCGTGCAGCGTGCTGTCGAAGTCGGCCGGCAGTGCCTGCCCGGTCCGCTCCTGCACCAGGTCGTGGACCCGGTGGACCGCTGCCCCCATGTAGTCGCGGAGCGACTCCTCGTACGAGGTCGCGTGGCCCAGCTCGGTCAGGTACCCGGCGAGGATGCTGTTGGCGAGCGGCTCACTGTCCACCAGCACGCCGTCGTTGTCGAAGATGACGAGGTCGTAGCCCATGCGACAACCCTACGAGCCGTCAGGGCCAATCCATCCGGACCCCATGCCGGGCATCCGCAGGACATCCAAAGATCGTGCCTTCACCCGGCTCGGTTCCGGGGACCGGTCGCGAGGGACTCGATGACGCCCCTCCAGGTCCTTCGATAGCCCTCGATCGCTGGTGGCCGTCGCCCGCCCAGCAGCCGAGGAGCCGGCAAGGATCACCGGCCAGCGATTTTTGACCGTAAACGCAGAAAAGCCCCGCACCGAACCCTTGAAGGGCTGGTGCGGGGCTTTCCCACAATGATTGTTCGGCGGCGTCCTACTCTCCCACAGGGTCCCCCCTGCAGTACCATCGGCGCTGAAAGGCTTAGCTTCCGGGTTCGGAATGTAAACCGGGCG
>NZ_JBHVYI010000010.1:70313-146356 GCF_042880975.1 Streptomyces sp. NPDC058289 | reverse complement strand
CGTTGTGGCTGTCGCTACCGGCCCATCGGACCGTGCGGGCGAGCACGATCCCGCCGGTGGTGCGAGCCGTGTGGCAGCGCTCCATGCGCCGCTGCGCGCACGACGATGGCCGGTGCCTCCCGAGGGAGGACCGGCCACGGTCGTACGCGCAGGGGCGCAGCGCCCGGATGGTCAGACGGAGACCGACTCCACGGGCTTCGGGGACTCCGCGGTCGGCGTACCCGCTGCATCCTCCTCGGCGCGGCGGAAGTTGAGCGCGATGAGGATCGAGACGGCCATGGCGGCGGCCGCGATCAGCACGGCGGTGCGCAGGCCGTCCGTCGTCGCCGCCTGGGTGACCTCCTCGCCGGTGGTCGAGTTGGCGACGGCGACCAGGAGCGCCAGGCCCACGGCGCCGCCGACCTGCTGGCCGGTGGAGACGATGCCGGAGGCGATGCCCTGCTCCATCGGGTCCACGCCGGACGAGGACGCGGCGAACATGCTCGTGTAGAGCGCACCTTGGCCGAGGCTGAGCACGATCAGGCCGGGGACCAGGGCGACGTACGACGCCGACGGGTCCATCGCGAGTGCGAGCATCAGTGTGCCCACGGCACCCACGGCCAGGGCGCCCAGGATGGTGTTGCGGGTGCCGAAGCGGGTGGCGAGCCGGCCGCCGAGGGTGGAGCCGACCAGCCCCGCGACCATCGGAACCAGGAAGGCCAGGCCGGTCTGGAGCGCGCTGTAGCCGTGCACGCCCTGGAAGTAGATGGTCTGGAAGTACAGCAGCGAGCCGAAGGTCGCCATGAACATGAACGTGGTGGCCACACCCGCGGACAGGTTGCGGTTGCGGAACAGCCGCAGCGGCAGCAGCGGTTCGGGGCTGCGCGACTCGACCATCACGAAGACGGTGAGCAGCACCAGGGCGGCCGCGCCCGCACCGAGCACGGGGGTCGAGGCCCAGCCGGACTCCGGTCCCTGGACCAGGGCGAAGACCACGAGGGTGGCACCGGCGGTGCCGGTCAGCGCGCCCGGCACGTCGAAGGAGCGGCCGGCGGCGCGCTTGCCGTCCGGGGCGATCAGCACATAGGCCGAGGCGATGGCGATGACGGCCAGCGGGACGTTGACGTAGAAGACCGACTCCCAGCCGAAGGCCTGGGTCAGTACGCCGCCGAGCAGTGAGCCGAGGACCATGCCGCTGGCCCCGGCGCCCGCCCAGACCGCGAGGGCCCGGTTGCGCTCGCGGCCCTCGCTGAACGAGGTGATGACCAGGGAGAGGGTGGCGGGGAAGAGGAACGCGCCGCCCAGGCCCTGCACCGCACGTGCCGCGACCAGGAGTTCCGAGGTGCCGGCGAGGCCGCCGAGGAGCGAGCCGATGCCGTAGAGGGAGAGGCCGAAGACGAACATGCGGCGGCGGCCGAGCAGGTCGGAGGCGCGGCCGCCGAGCAGCAGGAAACCGCCGTAGATCACGGCGTAGGCGCTGACGACCCACTGCAGCGTCTGGGTGGAGAATTCGAGGCTTTCGCCTATTTCGGGCAGTGCGACATAGACGATGTTGTAGTCGAGCGACGTGATGAGCTGGGCCAGCGCGAGGAGCGCCAGGACGAGGGTGGGGCGACGGGACGTTCCCGAAGATGTGCCCGGTGACATGGGGGGATCCTTTCGGTTCCATCGGCTGAATGGGCTGTTGGGCCCACGAAAATGGCGGGGTCGGTCGTGACCGGCCCCGCCATTTAGTCGAGTGGAAATCAGGGGTTCAGGGGTGTGGGCACTTCAGGACTTGTGGATGAAGTCCTGAACCAGCTTGACGAATTCGGCAGGCTTCTCGTAGACCACCACGTGGCCGCTCTCCAGCTCGGCGTACGAGCTGTTCTTGATGGCGGCGTGCAGTTCGCGGGAGTTCTCCACGGGGACCGTGTTGTCCAGGGAGCAGCCGATGACCAGCGTCTCGGCCTCGATCTTCGGCAGCAGGTGCCGGATGTCCACGCGCAGGTTGAGGTCGATGTGACGCAGTGCGCCCTCGCTCGGCTGGTTGCCGGCGATGATGCCCTCGAGCTGCTCCCGGCCGACGTTGTTGAGGAAGGAGCGGCTGAACGCGGTCAGGGTGCCGAAGCGGCCGAACGCGTCCGGCTTGTCCTCCAGCGCACGCCACACGGTCATCAGGTTGCGCAGGTACTCGTCGTCGGGGGCGGCCCAGCCGGCCGTGAGGACCAGGCGGCGGACCAGGTCCGGGCGGGTGGCGGCGACGGTCGCGGAGACGACCGCTCCGAGGGAGAAGCCGACCAGGTCGACCGGGCCGTTGCCGGCCTCCTCGATCACACCGATCACCTGGGCGGCGAGCTGCTCCACGGTCAGCTCGGTGCCGTCGTCCTCGGTGGCACCGCAGCCGGAAAGGTCCGGCAGGAGCACGGTGCGGCTCCAGGCGAACTCGTCGGCGAGGTGGCCCCAGGTTCCCTGGGCCCCGAAGCCGGTGCCGTGGACGAAGAGCAGACCGGTGCCGGACCCGCGGACCTGGTAGTCCACGCGGGCGTCACCTGCGGACACGATGGGCATGTTTCTCCCCTTGATTGCGTCATTGCCAGTTTCACGATGCGCGCCGCCACCGCCAAGAGATGGGCAACGCCTTCGGAAACGTAAGGGGCGTAAAGGGGAGTGCGGGAGTTTCGTCCGGGCAATCTGTCAGGTCTGCGCCGGTCAGTGCTCACGGGAAGCTGCACGGTGGCCGCAGCTGACAGATTACGTCACCGGCCGTGCCGGGAATCCGTCGGAAGCAGTCTAATCAGCGACTGATCAATAAAGGAAACCGCGACTACTCCATTTCCAAGGATGGTTATTTCATGGCTTACGGCCAGATGATCGCGGAAGGACCGGCGGCCGGCACCGTCGAGGCTCCCACCGCGCCGACCGACCGGGGCACGCGTCCCGACCGGGGTACGAACCCGGAGCGCGGCCAGAGCCGGCTTCCCTCACTGACCGGACTCCGATTCCCCGCCGCGCTGCTGGTGTTCCTCTACCACGCGGCCCTGCCGATCCCCGCCCTGCGGCTTCTCGGCGAAGACGCGGACGTCATGGACTTCTACAAGTCCGCCGGGCAGATGGGCGGCCTCGGGGTCACCTTCTTCTTCGTGCTCAGCGGCTTCGTGCTGAGCTGGTCCGCCCGTCAGAAGGACACCGCGCGGGCGTTCTGGCGCCGCCGGTTCGTGAAGATCTACCCGAACTACGTGGTCGCCTGGGTGCTGGGCATGGTGCTCTTCGCCTCCGCCTACACGCCGGTCGGCACGTCGATCGCCAACCTGCTGATGGTCCAGGTGTGGTCGCCGGAGTTCAACACCTACTTCAGCGTCACCCCGCCCAGCTGGTCGCTGGGTGCGGAGGCGGTCTTCTACGCCGCGTTCCCCATGCTGAACAACGTCTTCAGGAAGATCCGGGACAGCCACCTCAAGTACTGGATCGCCGGCACCGTCGCGCTGGTCATCGCCACCCCGATGCTCGCCTACGCGCTGCTGCCGGACGCCCCCGGGATCCCCGGCGGCGAGGCCAGCTCCGTGGTGCAGTACTGGGTCACCTACGTGCTGCCGCCGGTCCGCATGGTCGACTTCGCGCTCGGCATGCTCGTCGCGCACGCCGTGCAGCGCGGCCGCTGGAAGAACATCGGCATGATCTGGTCGGGGCTGCTGCTCGTGGCCGGCTACGTCCTGACCGCGTACGTCCCCTACCTGTACGGACAGCGTGCCACCTGCATCATCCCGGTGATCCTGCTGATCGCCGCCGCCGCCACTGCGGACGTGGAGAACCGGTTCACCATCTTCCGCAACCGCACCATGCTCTGGCTCGGCGAGATCTCCTTCGCCTTCTACCTGCTGCACTTCGTGGTGCTCGCCTACGGGCGCAAGCTGCTCGGGACCGAGACCTACTCGGCGCTCACCACGACCCTGCTGCTCGCCGCCGCCGCGGGCATCACCGTCGTCCTCTCCTGGGCCCTCTACGCCTGGGTGGAACGGCCGTTGACCCGCCGCTTCGCCAAGTCGAAGCGTGCCCGCAAGACGTCAGACCGCGTTTCCGCCGGTGCCTGAGCACCCGCCGACATCAAGGAGCACCATGTCCAGCACGCAGATTCTCGTGATCGGCGCCACCGGTCAGGTGGGCCGTGAGGTCCTCTCCCAGCTGATCGGGGCGGGCGTTCCGGTCCGGGCCGGCGCCCGCACCCCCGCGCGCCTGGGCGCCCCGGAGACCGTCGAGGTGGTCGAGGCCGACCTCGGCCGGCCCGAGACGCTGCCCGCCGCGCTCGCAGGCGTGGAGAAGGTCTTCCTGTACGCCGTTCCGCAGGGGGTCGGCGAGTTCCTGGCGGCCGCCCAGCAGGCCGGGGTCAAGCACATCGTGCTGCTGTCGTCCCAGACGGTCACCGAGGCCTTCCCCGGTCAGGAGCCGATCACCGAGATGCACCGTTCGGTGGAGGCGGCGATCGTCGAGTCCGGCATCGCGTACACCTTCCTTCGCCCGCACAACTTCGCCTCCAACATCCTGATGTGGGGCTGGCCCGAGAGCATCCGGGCGGAGCAGAAGGTGCGCTTCCCCTACCCCGAGTCGCACAGTGACGTGATCCACGAGAAGGACATCGCGGCGGTCGCCGTGAAGGCCCTGACCGAGCCGGGGCACGAGGGGCAGAGCTACTTCCTCAGCGGTCCCGAGTCGGTGACGCAGCGCCGCCAGCTGGAGATCATCGCCGAGGTCGTCGGCAAGGAGCTGGAGTTCGAGGAGCGCACCGAGGAGCAGGCGCGTGCGGACCTCAGCGCGACCGTGCCGGCCTGGGTCGCCGATGCGGTGTTCGGCTACTGGTCCGCCTCCGACGGCGTACCGACGCACCTGTCGGACAACGTGGAGAAGATCACCGGGCGGCCGGCGCGGACGTTCGCCGAGTGGGCTGCCGATCACGCGCGGGACTTCACCGGCTGAGCTGAGCCGGGGGACACGCGGAGGGGGACGGACCGGATGGTCCGTCCCCCTCCGCGTTCTGCGTCTTCGTGCGGGGAAGCCTCGGCGCGGCTCAGCCCGCGGTCGGCTCGATGTTGTAGTTCACCCGGAACAGGTTCTCCGGGTCGTACGCCGCCTTGAGCGCCGCCAGCCGGGCGTGGCCGGACTCCGTGTAGGCGCTGCGGACCCGGTCGGCGCCGGTGTCGTCGATGCCGAAGAAGTTCACGAACGCCCCGCCGGTGCCCCACGGCTCCATCGTGCGGTGCAGCAGGTCGTGGGCCGCACGGATCGCGGGCAGCCGGCCGGGCTCCATGATCGAGGTCGAGAACAGCATGAACCCGGCGTCCCGGCCCGCGACCGCGCTGTCGGTGCGGGGCGGACGGGCATAGGCGCCTCCGTGGTGGCGGATCTCGACGAAGTAGGGGGCGTCCGCCTGCGGACCCGCCAGTTCGAGCAGGGCCTCGACGGCGACCGGGGGCAGCTCGCGCAGCGCCGTGTTCCGGTCGTACGCCGCCACCGGGAACGGCGGTTCGTGGTGAATGGAGCCGACTTCGAGGTAGGGCATCTTGGTGACGGTGTCCTGGAGGGCCGGCCCGAGGTCGCGCAGCGGCTGCACCAGGCGCTCGCCCTCGGCGTGGTCGCCGGACCAGGCGATCCGGATGTGGGTGACGTACCGGCCGCGCATCGCCTCGGGCAGGACCGGCAGGTCGGGGTAGCGGATCAGCTGGACGGAGGAGGACATCTCCTCGGGGACCGTTGCCGTCCACTCGGCGTAGGCGCGCAGGGCCGTGGCCGCCATGTCCGCGCCGAAGTAGAGCCCGCCGCCGTAGAGTTCGGCGACCGGGAACAGGTCGAGCTCCATGGAGACGACCACGCCGAAGTTGCCCTTGCCGCCCCGAAGGGCCCAGAAGAGGTCCGGCTCCAGGTCGGGGGTCGCCGTGCGGAGCCGGCCGTCCGCGGTGACGACGTCCAGGCTGCGGACGTGGTCGGCGGCGTATCCGTAGCGCCGGCCGAGCAGTCCCATTCCGCCGCCGACGGTGTAACCGACCGCGCCGACACCGGGGTTGGAGCCGTTCAGGGGCGCCAAGCCGTACGGCGCGGTCGCGGTGAGGACGTCCTGCCACACGGTCCCGGCCGCGACGGTCGCGGTGCGGCGCGCGGGGTCGACCTGCACTCCCGTCATCCGCCGGGTGCTGATCATCAGCTGGCCTTCGGCCGAACGGGAGATGCCGTGGCCGGTGGCCTGTACGGCGACGCCCAGGCCTGCCTCGGCCGCGTACCGGACCGCTTCCTGGACGTCGGCGGTGTCCCGGGCACGGACGATGAGGGCGGGCCGGTGGTCGAGGGCCAGGTTGTAGCCGAGCCGCTCCTCGTCGTAGCCCGGGTCCCCGGGGGTGAAGACCGGTGCGGCCAGTGCGGCCGGTGCGGCCGGTGCGGGCAGTTCCTTCTGTGCTTCCTGAGTGGGCACGGTCAGTCCATTTCGTAGGGGGCGGTCATGACTTCGATGCTGTGGCCGTTCGGATCGTCGAAGTAGACGCCGCGGCCTCCGTACCAGCCGTTGGTGACGCCGGCGTGACGGTGGAAGGGGTCGCCCCAATAGGGCAGCTCGCGGTCCTGGACCCGGGCGAAGATGCTGTCGAACTCGTGGTCGTCCACGAGGAAGGCGTAGTGCTGCGGGGTGACCGTGCCGTCGGCGCCGAGGCCGGCACCCTTGATGGCGTGTTCGCTGCCGAGGACGTCGAGGCTGATGTCGTTCGAGAGCTGGAGGACCCGGAACGGCCCGTAGTGGCGGCTCGGTTCGAGTCCCAGGATGTCGGTCAGGAACGCGACGGTGGCATCGCGGTCATGGGCGGTGAGGATGGTGTGGTTGAGCCGGATGGCCACGGAGTGCTGCCTTCTGTGGGGGTGGGAGATTCAGGGGTCGTGGGGTCGGGAAACGCCCTGACCCCGCGCCGGAGGCACGGGGTCAGGGACGGACGGGATCGGGGACGCGTCGGACGTGAGGGTCGGTCCCGGATGGCCCGTCTGGGTCCGCACCGGGGCCTGCGGAGAGGCCCGGGCGGACGGGGCTATCCGCGGTCGGTGCCGGACGGGTTGTCGATCACGTAGCGCCAGCGGCCGTCGGCGCCGCGGCGGGCCACGTCGGTGGCGGAGCCCTCCTGGTGCACCGGCTTTCCGTCCGGACCGGTGCCCGAGAGCACGAAGTCCCCTATGAGCAGGGCGATGTCGTCGCAGACGTAGGTGTGCCGCAGGGTGAGGGCGATCGGGACGCCGAGTCCCAGGAACTGGGCGTTGGCCGCGCGCCGGGCATCCTCCGTGACGGCCTCGCCCGGACTGGTGACGAAGACGGCACCGGGGGCGAAGAGTCGGTCCACTGCGGTGAGTTCACCGGAGTTGAAGGCCGCTTCGAAGACCGCGGGAAGCTCGGCCGGGTCGGTCGGGGGCAGCAGAGCGTCGAGTACGTCGATCACTGCACCGTCAGCCCGTCTGGATGCCGGCGCGACCGGGCTCGGGAGCGGCCGGGAGCGCGTCCAGGTCGAAGCCGAAGTACTTGCGGTAGGCCGCGAGCACGGCTTCGTCGTCCTCCAGCTCCTCGACGATGCGCTCCGATGCCGTGATCTGGGTGAGGCGGTTGCCCTTGAGGGTGATGCGCCCGCCGTCCTCGGTCGGCAGCGAGCAGAACACGTCGGCCAGGAACGGCGACTCGGGCGCGGTGCGCCACCACCACAGGGTCGGCACGAAGTCGGCCACCCGCACGGGGCGGTCGTCGATCCGGTAGAGCGGACGGTCGTTCAGCAGGACGTCGAAGCCCCAGGCGCCCGCGCCCTCGGCGGCCACGACCCGGTAGCTGCCGTGTGCGTCCTGCTGCGGCTCGGCGGCGGCGAACCGCAGCGGCGTACGGCTGTTGCGGCCGAAGCCGACGTCGACCAGCCAGGCCTCGCCGTCCAGCAGGACGCGGAGCGCCAGATGGCCCATGAACGGGCCCGGGCCGTCGGGGCGGTAGACCTGGCCGGGCAGGATCTCCACCTCGTAGCCGAGGGCACTCAGCAGGTACCCGAAGGCGGGGTTGACCTCGTAGCAGCCACCACCGCGACGGCGGTCGACCAGCTTCTCGAGGACCTGCTCGTCCATGTGGACGGGGGTGCCCGCGAAGTGGTAGTCGAGGTTCTCGAACGGCACGGTCAGGCAGTGCCGCTCCTGAAGCCGGCGCAGCGCGGCGAGATCCGCGCGCTCGGGTCGGGTCGCGCCGATGCGGGCCAGATAGGCATCGACCTGGGCGTCATCCAGCATGTCTGTCTCCTTGGGCAGGGTGGGAGGGGCGGGAGTTACCCGGGTGTGATCACCACTGGAGCAGGACGAGGCCCATGGCCATCCCGCCGCCGAACGCGGCGAGCAGGACGAGGTCCCCGTCCTTCATCCGTCCCGAGCGCACGGCAGCGTCTAGGGTGACCGGCACGGAGGCCGATCCGGTGTTGCCGTACTCCTCGTAGGTCGAACGGGTGTGCTCGGCCGGGATCCCGAGCCGGTCGGCGAGGTCCTCGATCATCCGGCCGTTGGCCTGGTGCGGGACGAAGTGCGCGATGTCCCCGGGGGCCACGCCGTTGTCGGCCAGGAACTCGGAGATGGCCGGGGCCACCTTCTCGGCGACGAAGTCGCGGACCGCGCGGCCGTTCATCGTGAAGTAGTGCAGGCCGTCGCGGAGGGTGTCCTCGGTGGCCGGGAGGCGGCTGCCGCCGGCCGGTACCCGGATCAGCTCGTGCTCGGAGCTGAAGCCGGCCAGACGGGCGCTGAGGAGGGTGCGTCCCTTGGACGGGCCGAGTACGACGGCGCCGGCGCCGTCACCGAAGAGGACGGTGGTGCGGCGGTCCTCGGGGTCGAGGATGCGGGAGTAGACGTCCGCGCCGACGACCAGCGCGTAGCCGCCCGTTCCCCGGATGATCCGCTCCGCGGTGGTCAGCGCGAAGTTGAAGCCGCTGCACACCGCATTGAGGTCGAAGGCGGTGGTGCCGCTGCCGGCGCCGAGCCCGTCGGCCACCAAGGCGGCGGTCGCCGGCTGCGGCGAGTCGGGGGTGGAGGTGGCCGCAATGATCAGGGAGAGCTCGGCGCCGCGGATGCCGGCCTGTTCGAGAGCGGCACGGCCCGCGGCGATGGCCAGGTCGGAAGTGGCCTCGTCCGGCTTGGCCCAGCGGCGGTTCCGTATCCCGGTCTTGTTGAAGATCCACGCGCCGTCGACTCCCGCGGGGGCACCGACCTCGTCATTGGTGACGACGTAGGACGGCAGGCAGGAGCCGGTTCCCAGAATTCCGACGGCGGGCGCCGACGGGCCCTGTTCGAAACGGCGGCCGGTGGTGATCAATTGTGGTCCCCTCGGTGTGCTCGGGCGCCCATGGTTTCGCGGCGGTCACCCACAGCGCCATGTCCTTTCCCGGTTTCTGTCAGGTGGTTGGAAATGCGTCAGATGTGCGGCCGGGGTCTTCCTATCGGGCGGCGGCAAGGCCGCGGACGATGATTCCCGCGACTTCGGTGACCCGGCGCGCCTGGAATTCGATGGCCGCGAGATTGTCCTCGTGGACGTTTCCGGGGCGGTTGCGGGTGACGCTGGAGCTGCCGTACGGGTTGCCGTTCTCCGGGCGGAAGAGGACCTCGTCGGTGGAGCCGTTGGCGACGATCAGCGAGCCCCAGTGGCACACGGCGTTGTGGACCGCGAGCAGGGTGGTCTCATGGCCGCCGTGCGGTGCGGAGCCCGAGGTGAAGGCGGACACCACCTTGTTGGCGAGCTTGCCCGGAATCGACACGGGCGCGGTGGAGTCGATGAAGGCGCCGACCGGGGCGGCCGGCAGCCCGAACCGGACGGGGGTGCCGATGAGGATGCCGTCGGCCCAGAGCAGGTCGTCGAGCCGGACCTCGGGGATCTCGCCGGATGCCTGCCCGTGTGCGGCCACGGCGTCCTCGGTGCCGGGAACGACGGTCTCGGCGTTCAACCGCGGAATGCGCAGGAGCCGTACCTCCGCTCCGGCCTTCCCGGCGGCCGCGGCGGCGGCTTCGGCGAGCTTGTGGACGTTTCCGGTGGACGAGTAATAGACGACGGCGATATTGACCATGCCTAATTCATCTCCTGGCGAGATCGGTGGGTTTGGGGCGTGATTCGTGCCGGCAATGCCGCGCGTGTTCCCTCGGCATCGACGGGCGTTCGGTCACGACCGGAAACCTGCCGCGCCGGATGACCCCGGACCATCGGATGCTGGTGATCGCACGAGAATCCGGCAACGACCGGCAGTGAAATCTGTCAAGTGGCGCAGGTGCGTCACGTCGGCTTTCACCAGAGCGCTCGGCTTGGGGAGACGGGCAGTTGACGGACTCGCCGCCACGGCGTGGACCCGCCCCCGGGGCACGGCCCACCATGCGGAAAGTACGGCGTCAATCAGCCCACCGGACGGAGCATCGTGTCAACCGTTGATCCCATGCTGGAATTTCCACTCGACACCCAGCCGGACCCCGACGCATTCCTGCGCGCCGCCCTGCAGTGGCATTTCTCCCCGGAAACGGGCTCGCCGTTCTGGCTCGACCGCGCAGGATCTCTTGGTTTCGATCCGCTGACCGACATCCAGAGTTTTGCGGACCTGTCCCGCTTCCCCAACCTCGCCAACGAGCTGCGCGACGTACGGGCCGAGGACCTCATACCGCGCGGCTACGGCCCGCACCCCGAGGTCGTCGGCGTCTACGAGAGCGGCGGCACCACCGGCGCCCCCAAGCGCATCGTCCTGCTCCAGGAGTGGCTGGACCGCCTGCTCACCTGGAGCAGCGCCCAGCTGGACCGGCACGGCGTTCCGCAGAACGTGAACTGGCTGGTGGTCGCCCCGACCGGCCCCCACATGGTGGGCGACGTCATCAAGCGGCAGACCGCCTTCCGGGGAGGCCTGGCCTTCACCGTCGACCTCGACCCGCGCTGGGTCAAGAAGCTCATCTCCGAGGGCAAGGGCGCGGACGCGGGAGCCTACGCCGAGCACATCGTCGACCAGGTGGCGTTCCTGCTCCAGACCCAGGACATCGGCGTCCTGATGTGCACGCCGCCGATCCTGGAGCGCCTCGCCCGCCGCGACGACCTCGCCAAGCTCATCGACGAGAAGGTCAAGGCGATCAACTGGGTCGGCACCCAGATGGACGCCGACACCCGCTACCTGTACCGCACCGAGGTCTTTCCCAAGGCGCACCTCTACAGCGGCTACGGCTCCACGATGATCCTCGGCAACGCCTCCGAGCGCCCCGGCCTCTCGGACGACGACCCGTGCATCTACGACCCGTTCTCGCCGCACATGGTCTTCGAGGTGGTCGACCCGAAGACGCGCGAGACCGTCGGGTACGGCGAGCGCGGCCAGGTGGTCATGCACCACGTCAGCAAGAGCCTGTTCATGCCCAACAACCTGGAGCGCGACTACGCGACGCGCGTGCCCGGCCCCGAGGGCGTCTGGCAGCTCGGCGACTCCGTGGCGGACATCGCGCCGGTCCAGGAGTTCGACAACGAGACCGTCATCGAAGGGGTCTATTAAAATGAGTTCCGGCCTGATCACGCTGGACGCACTCGGGCCCGCCGGCCCCTTCCGCGCACGCAAGCGGTCGACCGTCACGGATGTGACGGGTGCGCCGGTCGCCGAACTCAGCCTGGTTCCCAAGCTGTTCGTGACGCGGGCGATGACCGCGCTGCGCAAGGCGTCCTCGCTGCCCGCCGCCGAGCGGATGGAGGCCCTGGAGCGGGCCGGGCGGATCTTCGCCGAGGAGACCATCGACGGCCTGTCCTTCTCCGAGTACGAGCACACGGTCAGCCGCGTCTCCGGCGTGCCCATCGGGGTCGTCCGGGCCGCGACGGCCGCCATCGTCGAAGCCACCGAGCAGTCCCGGTACGCCGCCTTCCAGGCGCGGCCGGTCGGCGCCGTGGATGACTGGCGTGCCGAGGAGACCCGTAACGGCAGCGCCGTGTGGACGCGGCGCGGCGACGTGTTCGCGGTGCACGCGGCGGGCAACCACCCCGGCCCGCACTCGCTGTGGGTGGAGGCCCTCGCCCTGGGCTACCGCGTCGCCGTGCGGCCCTCGCGCCGCGAGCCGTTCACCCCGCACCGGCTGATCTCGGCCCTGCGGGCCGCGGGCTTCGGCGACGACCAGGTCGTGCTGCTGCCCACGGACTACGAGGCGGCGGACGAGATCCTGCGCAGCGCCGACTACGGCCTCGTGTACGGCGGCGACGACGTCGTCCGCAAGTACGCGGGCACCCGGGTGCTGCCGCAGGGTCCGGGCCGCTCGAAGATGCTGGTTCCGGCCGGCGTCGACTGGCGCGATCACCTCGACACCATCGTGGACTCCATCAGCCACCAGGGCGGGGTGGCCTGCATCAACGCCACCACCGTGCTCATCGACGGGGACCCGGCGCCGCTCGCGCAGGCCATCGCCGAGCGTCTCGCCCTGATCCCCAGCCTGCCTCCGGAGGACGACAAGGCCGTGCTGGCGGTCCAGCCGGTGGACGGGGCGCGGGCGATCGAGAAGTTCCTGCTGGCCAAGGCGGCCGGCACCACGGCGCACCTCGGCGGTGACGGCATCGTGGAGGAGCTCGGCGACGGAAGCGCGGTCCTTCGCCCGGCCGTGCACCAGCTGGACCGGCCGGACGCGGAGCAGGCCGCCATCGAACTGCCCTTCCCCTGCGTGTGGGTGGCTCCGTGGTCGCCCGCCGACGGTGTCGGGCCGCTGCGCAACTCCCTGGTGCTGACCGCGTTCACCGACGACGAGGCGCTGATCGACGAGCTGCTCGCGGAGCCCACGATCAGCAACCTCTACCTCGGCGACCACCCGACGTACTGGATCCGGCCGGGCGTTCCCCACGACGGCTACCTCGGCGAGTTCCTGATGCGGACCAAGACCGTCATCCGCGACTGATCTCGTCCCCGACGACCCCTCTCGGCCCTCCACGGCCGGGAGGGGCGTTCTGCGTTCCCGGACCCGTTCCCCCGGACGCGCTCACCCGGACGCGCTCAGCGCGTGCCGGCCAGCAGCCGGTGCCCCGCGGCCGGTACCCCCCGGCCGAGGAAGGGCTGCAGCTCGCCGTAGGCGCCGGCGTCGCCGACCAGGACTCCGCCGAGCAGGGTCCGGCCGTCCCCGTCCAGGACGAGCTTCGCGTACGTCCCGGCCGCCCCGTCCCGCCGGCTGAGCTCGAGCGCACCCGCGGTGCTCGCGTGGGCGTCGCCGAAGCTCGCCACCTCCACCCCGAGCAGCTTCAGCCGCGTGGACATGTCCGCCTCCCCGAACGGCTCCCCTTCCAGGCCCAGCAGTTGGCGGGCCACGGACGCGGCCATCCGGTAGCCGGGTGCGGCCAGTCCGTAGCAGCGCCCGGCCACCGCCGCGCATTCGCCGATCGCCCAGATGTGATCGTCCTGCGTACGGCAGTACTCGTCGACCAGGATCCCGCCGCGTTCGCCGGTGGCCAGACCCGCCGGGCCGGCGAGCTCGTCGCGCGGACGCACACCCGCCGAGAACACCACGACGGCCGCTTCGAGGGTGGAGCCGTCCGCCAGGGCCACGCCGCTCGCCCGGCCGTCGGGGCCCGCCTCGATCGCCGCCGTCGCGACACCGCAGTGGATCCGCAGCCCCCGGTCCCGGACGTGCTGCGCGAGGACCTCGCCGCCGTCCGGGTCCACCTGGAGGGGCATCAGCCGCGGCGCGAGCTCCACCACGTGCGGTTCCATGCCGAGCAGCCGCAGCGCGTTCGCCGCCTCCAGGCCGAGCAGGCCGCCGCCGATCACCACCCCGGGGCGGCCCGGTACCGCCGCTGCGCGGATCGCGTCGAGGTCGCCGAGCGAGCGGTACCCGTAGCAGCCGGGCAGGTCGTGGCCCGGTACCGGCGGGATGAACGGCCGGGATCCGGTGGCCAGCACCAGGGCGTCGTAGCCGATCACCTCACCGGTGGTGGTGGTCACGGTCCGCGCGGCGCGGTCCACGCGGTCCACCCCGGTGCTCAGGCGGAGCTCCAGCAGCGGGTCGTCGAAGAAGCCCGGTGCGGCCAGGGCGAGGTCCGCCGCGCTGCGGCCGTCCAGGTACGAGGAGAGGGCGACCCGGTCGTAGGCGGGGTGCGGCTCCTCGGCCAGGACCACGATCCGCCAGACACCGGCCGTGTCGAGGGACCGCAGCTCCTCGACGAGGCGGTGCCCGGCCATGCCGTATCCGGCGACGATGAGCGTGCGGTTCATGGGGTGTCGGTCCCTTCCGAAGGACGGAATGTGCCGCACAGTGCGCGTACCGCATCCGTGCAGCCGCCGCAGCCGGTGGTGGCGCGGGTCGCCGCGGCGATCGTCGGCAGGTCGTGGGCTCCGGCCCGGCAGGCCTCGGCGAGCATGTGCTTGGTGACGTTGTTGCAGCGGCAGACCACCGCGTCGTCGGGCAGTTCGTCGTCGTCCGCCGTGGCGGGTGCGACACCGAGCAGGAGTTCCAGGCGCCCCGAGGGCACCGGCAGATCCAGCTCGTAGAGCCGGGTCACCGCGGCGATGGCCCGCGGCAGCCCCAGCAGGACCGCATCCGTGATCCGCTCGCCGTGCAGCGTCAGCCGGGCGTACCGGCCGCGCGCCGGGTCGGTGAAGGTGACCAGCTCGCCGGCGTCGGCTCCGACGTCGTCGCCGTCGGCGACCGGTCCGCCCCGGCCGAGCTGGACGAGGTCGATGCCGGGCACCCGCAGCCGGGTGACCTGGCGGGTGCCGCGGTGCCGGACGGGGGCCCCGGTGAGGTGCTTGGCGAGCGTCTCCGCCTGCTCCCAGGCGGGTTCGAGGTGCCCCGCGGTGTCGCGCGGGTGCTCCGCGCAGTCGCCGATGGCGTGGATGTGCGGGTCATCGGTGCGCAGCACGTCGTCGACGACGACGCCCGAGCGGACCGTGAGCCCGGCCCGGCGTGCGAGCCCGGTCTCCGGTGCGGCTCCGGTGCACAGCAGCACGATGTCGGCCGCCAGCACCATGCCGTCGTCGAGGACCAGCTTCCCGTAGTGGTGCTCGGCCGCCTGGCGGCCGGGGTGGACTTCCACACCCATGCCTTCGAGCCGCCGGGTGAGGAGCGTGCCCGCGACGGAGTCCAGCCGCCGGTCGAGAGGATGCGGCCCGCGGTGTACGAGGGCCACGTCGTGGCCCGCGCGGCGCAGGGCTGCGGCCGCCTCCACACCGAGCGGTCCGGCGCCCAGGACGACCGCGCTCTGCGGGGGCGTCCGGGCCACCCGTTCGGCGTCGGCGAGGGTACGGATCGCCAGGACGCCGTCCTCGGGGGAGGCGCCGCCCGCCGCGAACCCCGGGATCTCGGGGAGGACGGGCCGGGCTCCGGTCGCCAGGACCAGGGTGTCGTAGCGGTGCGAGGCCCCGTCCCGCGTGTGCACGAGGCGGCGTTCGCGGTCGATCCGGGTCACGGTGACACCGGTGTGCAGCCGGGTGCCGGGAGGCGGCGCGGGCAGCGTGAGGGCGTCGGGAGGCAAGGTGCCGTCCAGGACGGAGGTCAGCAGCACCCGGTTGTACGCGGCCCCCTGCTCGGCGCCGAGGACGGTGACGCCGCCCCGGTGGCCGTGGTGGTACAGCCGCTCCACGAACCGGTTCGCGGCGGGCCCGTTGCCCACCACCAGCACCTCGCCCGCGCTCACGGCCGGGCCCCGGCGACCGGCTCGATGCGCACCGCGCACACTTTGAACTCGGGCATCTTGCTGCGCGGGTCGAGTGCGGGGTTGGTGATCAGGTTGGCCCGGCCCGCCCCGGCGAAGTGGAAGGGCAGGAAGACCGTGTCCGTACGCAGGGTCCCGACCAGCCGGACCCGTGCCACGGTGCTGCCGCGCGCCGAGCTCACCCTGGCTGCGGCGCCCTCGGCCAGCCCGTGGCGCCCGGCGGTGTCGGGGTGCACCTCGACGAACATCTCGGGTGCGGCCGCGGCCAGTTCGGGGATCCGGCGCGTCTGCGCGCCCGACTGGTACTGGGCGAGCACCCGCCCCGTCGTGGCGTACAGCGGGAAGTCCGCGTCGGGGGTCTCTGCGCTGTCGCGGTGCTCGACCTCGGCGAAACGGGCCAGCCCGTCCGGGTGCGCGAAGGCGTCGAGGAACAGGCGGGGGGTGCCGGGGTGCGGTGTGCGGTCTTCCCCGGCCGGGCCTTCCCCGCCCGCGCCGTGCTCCCCGGGGCCCGCCGGGACCTGGGGGCAGGGCCAGTACAGGGCCTCACCGGCGTCGAGGCGTTCGTAGCTGATGCCGGAGTAGTCGGCGCGCCCGCCGCGCGACGCGCGGCGCAACTCGTCGAAGACCTCCCGCGGCTCGGTGGGGAACTGCGCGGCGGGCCGGCCGAGCCGGACCGCGAGGCCGTGCAGCACCTCCAGGTCGCTGCGGGCCTCGCCGGGCGGGGTCAGCAGCCGGCGGCGGCGCAGTACCCGCCCTTCCAGGTTGGTCATCGTGCCCTCCTCCTCGGCCCACTGGGTCACGGGGAGGACGACGTCGGCGAGGAGAGCGGTCTCGGAGGGCACGAAGTCGGCCACGACCAGCAGGTCGAGCGAGGCGAGCCGTTCGCCGATCCGGGCCGCGTGCGGCGCGGACACCGCCGGGTTCGAGCCGAAGACGAGCAGGGCGCGCGGACCGCCGTCCGTACCGAGCGCGTCGAGGAGTTCGTAGGCGCTGCGGCCGGGACCGGGCAGGGCCTCGGGCTCCACCCCCCACACTGCGGCGACGTGGGCGCGGGCGGCGGGGTCCGTCAGCATGCGGTAGCCGGGCAGCTGATCGGCCTTCTGGCCGTGCTCGCGCCCGCCCTGGCCGTTGCCCTGGCCGGTCAGGCAGCCGTAACCGCTGCCCTCGCGGCCGGGCAGGCCGAGGGTGAGGGCGAGGTTGATGAAGGCCGAGACCGTGTCGGTGCCCTTGCTGTGCTGCTCCGCGCCGCGTCCGGTCAGTACGTACGCCCGCTCCGCGCCGGCCAGCATGCGGACCGCCTCGCGCTGTTCGGCGACCGGGACTCCGGTGACCCGCTCCACGCGCTCGGGCCACCAGGCGGCGGCCCGCCGCCAGGCGGCGTCGAAGCCGGTGGTGCGCTTGTCCAGGAAGAGCTGGTCCGCGTGGCCCTCGACGACCGCGAGGTGCAGCAGCCCCAGGGCCAGGGCGAGGTCCGTGCCGGGCGCCGGCTGCAGGTGCAGGGCGGCGGCCTCGGCGGTGGGGGTGCGCCGGGGGTCGATGACGATCAGCCGGGCCTTGTTCAGGTGGCGCATCAGCGGCGGCATCGTCTCGGCGGGGTTGGCGCCGGCGAGCAGGATCACCTCGGCTCCGCCGAGATCGGTGACGGGGAACGGCAGGCCGCGGTCGAGCCCGAAGGCGGTCGTGCCCGCGGCGGCGGCCGAGGACATGCAGAACCGGCCGTTGTAGTCGATCTGGCTGGTGCCGAGCGCGACCCGGGCGAACTTGCCCAGCTGGTAGGCCTTTTCGTTGGTGAGCCCGCCTCCGCCGAACACGCCCACCGCGTCGGGGCCGTGCTCCTCGCGGATGTCCCGCAGCCGTGCGGCGATCAGGTCGAGGGCGGCCTCCCAGGTGCTGGGGGCGAGCCGGCCGTCCGCCCCGCGCACCAGCGGCCGGGTCAGCCGGTCGGGGGTGCCCAGCAGGGCGGGAGCGGTCCAGCCCTTCTGGCACAACCCGCCCTGGTTCACCGGGAACGCCTCGTCGGGCCTGACGACCGTACGACCGGATTCGCTGCCCAGCACCGTGCCGCACTGGAGCGCGCAGTACGGGCAGTGGGTCATGACCTCAGCCACGGCTTGCTCCGGCGAGGACGCGCCGGGGGACCGGCTCGGCGGCGGGACGCTTGCGGAGGTAGACCGCCCAGGTCACCAGCACGCACACCAGGTAGAAGCCGAGGAAGGCGAGGAACGCGGGCTCGCCGGACTTCCCGGAGCCGCCGTACGCGCTGCGGAAGACCAGGTTGACCCCGACTCCGCCGAGGGCGCCGACCGCGCCGGCGATGCCGATCAGCGCGCCGGAGAGCCTGCGGGCCTGGGCGAAGGCCGCTGTCGCGTCGTGGCCGGAGGTGACGGCCTCCTCGGCCCTCCTGGCGAACACCGCCGGGATCATCTTGTACGTCGAGCCGTTGCCGATGCCGGTCAGTACGAACAGCGCGGTGAACCCGCAGATGAAGAGCGTGAAGGACCCCTGCGCGGAGGCCAGCAGCAGGACCCCGGTGCCCACGGACATCGCGAGGAAGGAGCAGAGGGTGATCAGGGCGCCGCCCCACCGGTCGGACAGCAGCCCGCCCACCGGCCGGGCCAGCGAGCCGAGCAGCGGTCCGAGGAAGGTGAACGAGGCCGACTCCAGCGGGGTGGCACCGAACTGGCTCTGGAGCACCAGCCCGAAGGCGAAGCCGTAGCCGATGAAGGAGCCGAAGGTGCCGACGTAGAGGAGGGAGATCCACCAGGTGTGCGGGTCGCGGACCGCTTCGAGCTGGGCGCCGGGTGCGCCGCGCACCGCGGCGAAGTTGTCCATCATCAGCGCGGTGAGGAGCGAGGTCAGCACGATCAGGGGGAGGTACACGGAGATGACGTACGCGGGGTGGGTGCTGCCGGCCGTGGCGATGACGAGCAGGCCGATCAACTGGATCGCCGCGACCCCGAGGTTTCCGCCGCCCGCGTTGACGCCGAGGGCCCAGCCCTGGAGGTGACGCGGGAACAGGACGGCGATGTTCGTCATGGAGGAGGCGAAGTTTCCGCCGCCCACCCCGCCGGCCGCACCGATCAGCAGGAACACCCACAGCGGGGTGCCGGGGCGCTGTACGAACCAGAGCGCGGCGAGTGTCGGGACGAGCAGGACGGAGGTGGCGAACACGGTCCAGTTGCGGCCGCCGAAGCGGGTGACCGCGTAGCTGTAGGGGAGTCGCAGCAGCGCGCCCACCAGGGTGGGGACGATGACGAGCAGGAACTTCTCGGACGGAGTGAAGCCCAGGCCGATCTCGGGCGACATGAAGAGCACCAGGACCGACCACATGCTCCACACGGAGAAGCCGATGTGTTCGGAGAGGACCGAGAGGATCAGGTTGCGCCGGGCGGTCTTGCGGCCGGACCGCTGCCAGAACTCCTCGTTCTCGGGGTTCCAGTCCTCGATCCAGCGTCCGGTCTCGGGCCGTGCGGGCTTCATGGTTCCTCAGCTTCCTGCTCGGGGCGTTGTCCGTCCTGGGCGGGGGACTTCCCCACTAATTGAACCATACAGTTCAGTTCAGTTGAATTCAATGGCGAATCCGGAGCAGGAGCAGGAGCAGGAGCAGCAGGAACAAGAGGAGGGGCCGGGGCCGGGAGGGGTCAATGCGGCTGCGCCAGTGCCCGGTCCACCAGCGGGCCGGCGCCCCCGGTATAGGTACCGGGATCACACAGCCGTGCTCGTTCGTCCGCGGTCCAGCGGCCGTGCAGTACGGGCTCCTCGGCGAGCAGTTCGTGCAGGGGCCGGCCGGTCTCCTCGGCCGCGGCCGAGACCCGGGTCAGCAGTTGCTTCGCCGCCGCCTTGCCCAGCAGCGGAGCCAGTACGGCCGCGATCCGCTCGGACACCACCTGGCTGCCGGTGAGCAGCAGGTTGGCCCGCATCCGGTCCGGCCTGGGGGTGAGGCCCTCGGCGAGTTCGGCAGCCGTGGCGGCCGCGCCGCCGACCAGCCGCAGGCATTCCCGCAGCAGCTGCCACTCGGCGTGCCACACGCCGCCGGACCGTTCGTCCTCCGACACCAGGCACTGCACCAGCGCGGCGGAGAGGGCCGGGACTTGGAGGGCGGCGCTGCGGACGAGCGTGCTCAGGACCGGATTGCGCTTGTGGGGCATGGCCGAGGAGCTGCCGCGGCCGGCCACGGCGGGCTCGGCAACCTCGGCGATCTCGGTCCTGGCCAGGGTCTGCACGTCGACGGCCATCTTGCCGAGTGCGCCCGAGGCGAAGGCGAGCGCGGAGGCGAGATCGGCGATCGGGGTGCGCAGGGAGTGCCAGGGCAGTACGGGCCGGGCGAGGCCGGTCTCCGTGGCGTAGGCCCCGACCAGCCGGTCCAGGTACTCGCCGGGCTCGGGCCAGCGGCCCGCGCCGTCGATCCGGGCGTACTCCAGGTATCCGGCGAGCGTTCCGGCGGCTCCGCCGAGCGACACCGGCAGCCCGCCGTCCTGGATCCGGGCCAGCCGCTCGTCCGCATCCAGGACCAGCGCCCGCCAGCCGGCCGCCTTCAGCCCGAACGTGGTGGGTACGGCCTGCAGGGCGAGGGTGCGCCCGGCCATCGCGGTGTCCCGGTGCTCCCCGGCGAGTACGGCCAGGGCGGCGGCGGTACGGGCCAGGTCGGCCCTGATCAGGGCCAAGGTCCGGGAGGCCACCAGCATGGCGCCGGTGTCGAAGATGTCCTGACTGGTGGAGCCCCGGTGGACGTACTCGGCGGCTTCGGCGTCCTCGGCGGCGACCACCCGGGTCAGCGCCTGCACCATGCCGACCACGGGGTTGGCGGTCTCCCGGGCGGCGAGGGCGAGGGCCCGCAGGTCGAGGTTCTCGGCCCGGGCGGCCGCGGTGATGGTTTCGGCGGCGGACTTGGGGAGGGTGCCCAGTTCCGCTTGGGCGCGGGCCAGGGCGGCCTCCGCGTCGAGCATGGCCTGCAGCCAGGCCAGATCGCAGACGGCTTCCTCGGCCGGGGTGCCGGCGCGTACCGGCGACAGCAGCCCCGCGTCGGTGAGCGCGTCCTGCCGGCCGGCCGTGGTGGCCGGGGAGTTCGTGGCGTCCCGGGTGCTCATACGAGGACTCCGGTCAGGTCGGTCTCGGCCGGCATCGGTGCGACGCCCGTCGGGACGGGGGCGGCGGTCGTCAGGGCGAGCACGGAGCGGGCGATCGCGTCGGAGTCGCCGAGGGTGACCGAGTCGACGCCCGGGCGGATGCCGGCTGCCGTCACCCAGTGCACGGATTCCGTGGGCACCCCGTACGCGAACCGGCGGGGGTGGGCCCTGCCGCGCGCGTCGAGCAGCCGGTAGGGGCGCTCGGTGACGGCCAGGCCGCCGGACTCGTAGCCGGAGCCGTCGCCGCCGGAGATCCGGTACGTGGTGCACTGCTCGGTGTCGAGGAGGTGGCGCAGCAGCGGGTCGTCGGTGCGCCGCAGGTCGGGCTCGGGAAGCCGGGCCTCGATGAGGACGGCGGAGCGGACCGTGGGGCCGGGCACCAGTCGGGACTGGAGGATGAAGGTCGCCTGGTCGCCGGCGGCGGTGTCGACGCGGATCTCCGTACCGGGACCGGTCGGTTCGAGCACTCCGGCGTCGATGAGCGCGATCATCTCCTCGATGCGGGAGGCCGGCGGGCCGATGGAGAGGAAGGCGTTGAGCGGGGTGTACCAGCCCTCCAGGTCATCGCGGTGCGAGTCGGCGGTCAGGCCGCCGTGGTCGACGGCGAGGCGGATCTCGTTGCGCAGGTCCCGCATGGTGTCCAGGGCCGCCTTGAGCGGGCCGCTGAGGTTGCCGGCCTTGGCCTCCCGGACGTCCTGCGCCAGGTACCCGACGAGCCAGGTCTTGAAGTCCTCGCGGCTGGTGAACTCCCGGTCGCCGTAGGGGCGGGAGAGCCGGTCCCAGCTCCAGCGCTCCGCCGCCTCGATGCCATAGGCGTCCAGCAGCGCTTCGCGGTCCTGCTCCTGCTCCAGTGACAGGAACCGCGCGGTGAACCCTTCGCGTTCGCCGCCGCGGCCCTTGTTCTTCAGCAGGGCGCCGTAGTAGACGCTCTCCGTCTCGCGGGAGATCAGCGGCCACAGGTCCTCGGAGAAGCTGATGCCGTCGCCGTCCGCGGAGCGGCGGCGCATGTCGGCGATCACCTCGGGGGTGAGCAGGCGCGGCAGGTAGCGGCCGTAGGCGCCCTTCTCGTTCTCGCCGCGGGCGTGGTACGGGATGCCGCGCCGGGAGAAGGCGTACAGCTTGGGCTCGTTGCCCGAGGGCAGGTAGGTCAGCCGGCCGTCCTCGCCGCGGACGTACCTGCCGCCGCGGCCGGCGGTGAAGAGCGCCATGTGGTCGAAGAAGTTCAGCCCCAGGCCGCGCAGCAGCACGTTCTCGCCGGGCTTGACGACGTGCAGGTTCAGGTCCGCCGGGTTGGCGGGCGTCACGTAGGTGAGGTGGTGGATCCGGGCGAGGCTCGCGGTCTTCGCCTCGCGGGGGGTGAGCCGGGCCGGTACGTGGCCCTGCGCCATCACGATGGCGTCCAGGTTGTTGAGGCGGACGCCGTTCTCCAGCCGTACGCCCTGCGGGCCGCCCGGCACGCCGTGCGTGTCGGCCATGGCCACGGCGCGGGAGGCGTGCACCTCGACGGTGACGTGGGCGGGGGCGTTCGCCACGACGCGCTCGAAGGTGGCGCGCAGGTAGCTGCCGTAGAAGGCGCGGGTGGGGTAGGTGTTCGGGCCCAGCCGGCGGGCCTCGGCAACGGTGGACTCAAGGAGGCCCGCGGCGGCCGCGCCGCCCTCGGCGACGCTCCGCGCCCACTCGAAGAGGGTCGGGCCGGGCTCGATCGGACCCTCGGTCCGCACGCTGGCGTCCGTGTAGATGGTGATCTGCGAGGCCACCGTGTTCATCAGCAGGAGCTGGGACTGGTCCGGGCGCCACACCTGTCCGGCGCCCGGCGCCGACGGGTCGACGACGTGGATGGTGACCGCGGAGTGCGTGGGGTTGGCCCGCTCGTTGGCGCACAGCCGCTCCAGCACGGACAGTCCGCGCGGGCCGGCGCCGATGATCGCGACCTGGGTGCGTCCGTTGCTGCTCATCGCTGTTCTCCGTTCGGGGTGTTGCGGCCGTCGGTCGGGGCGGTGGTGTCGTCGAGGGTGCGGGCGCCGTGCATCCAGGCCACGTAGTCGTGGAGCTGGTCGGGGGAGTACGAGGAGAGCTGGGCGTTCCGGGCAGCGGCGGCCGGGCCCTTGGTGTGCCAGAGCTTGATGCTCTCCCGGGCGAGGAGCTGGATCTTCGCGGTGCGCTCGCGCCGGTCGGCGTTGAACTTCTCGAAGCGCTGCGGGAGTTCGGAGGCGTCGCAGTCGAGCAGGTCACCCAGGATCACGGCGTCCTCCAGGCCCTGGCAGGCGCCCTGTGCCACGTAGTGGAGCATCGGGTGGGCCGCGTCGCCGAGCAGGACGACCCGTCCGTCGGTCCAGTTCTCGACCGGGTCCCGGTCCACGAGGACCCAGGACTTCCACCCTTCGCCGAGGGCGAGCAGCCGCTGCGCGTCGGCGCCCAGCGAGCCGAACTCGCGGCGGATGTCCCCGGCCGAGGCGGGCACTCCGGCCAGCGTCTCGGTGGCCTTGTTGTCGCTGCTCGCCGCGAGGTTGAGGTACTTGCCGCCGGCGATCGGGTAGTGCACGAAGTGGCAGCCGGGGCCGGTCCACCAGGTCACGGAGGTGAGGTGGCGCAGGTCTTCGGGGATCTGCTCCATCGGGATGATCGCCCGGTAGACGGTGATCCCGGAGTTGCGGGGCGCGCCGTCCCCGACGAGCCGGCCGCGGATGGCGGAGTGGATGCCGTCGGCGCCGATGACGGCGTCGCCGGTGATGCGCTCACCGTTCTCCAGGACGACCGACGCGCCGTTCGCGTCCTGCTCGTACCCGGCGGCCGGCGCGCCGCTGCGCAGCTCGATCGCCTCCGAGGCCAGGCAGGCCTCCAGCAGCTTGGTGTGCAGTTCGGCGCGGTGGACGACCGCGTAGGGGTTGCCGAAGCGCTTCCGGTAGGTGTCGGTCAGGTCCATGCTCACGACGTGTTCGCCGGTGACGCCGTCCATGAAGCGCAGCTCGTCCATGAGGACGGCGGTGGAGCGGACGGCCTCGCCGAGGCCGAGGCGGTCGAGGGCGTGGATTCCGTTGGGGGCGAGCTGGATGCCCGCGCCGATCTCGGCGAACTCGGGGGCGCGTTCCAGGACGAGCGCGGTGTGTCCCTGCCGGGTGACGGCGAGGGCCGTGGCCAGTCCGCCGATTCCGCCACCGACGATGATCAGCTTCGACATCAGACCTGCTCCTGAAGGGTTCGGGCGGCGGTGGCGCCGGAGGTGAGCAGCCGGGCGAGTTCCAGGCGCTTGATCTTGGTGGTGGCCGTCTGCGGCAGGTCGGACTGGCGCCACTGGACGGGCTCGCCCATCTGCGGGAGTCCCGCGACGGCGGACTGCCAGGAGTCCATGTCCAGCGGCTTGTCGTCCTTGGTGCATACGACGGGGACGGCGCGGCCGTTCTCGTCGGGGATGATGATGACCTCGGCGAGCTCGTCCAGCCGGGTGAAGAGGGTGTCCTCGGCGGCGAGGGTGGAACCGAAGCCCTCGATCAGGTCGACCTCGCGGTCGAGCAGGTGCACGCAGCCCCACTTGGTGCGGTAGCCGACGTCGCCCATGCGCCACCAGCCGTCGTTGACCTGCTTGTCGTAGCGCTCCTGCTCGCCGAGGTACGTGACGATCCGGCCGTCGCTCTTGACCTCGATGAAGCCGGGGTTGGTCTCCGACGGGGGCAGGCCGTTGCGGCTGACGACACGGACGTCGGTCATGCCCGGGAAGGGCATGCCCACGCAGCGGCCGTCCGCGTCCAGGCCGCGGCGCTTGGAGAAGGACCGCGCCACGGCGGGGCCGATCTCGCTCTGCCCGTACAGCTGGCCGAAGACCGGGGCCCTGCGGCGGGTGGCCGCCAGGAGACGCTGAACGGTTCGCGGGTGGATGGCGTCGAAGGTGCTGCTGAAGAGCTTCACGTTCGCCAGGGGGCCGCGCGGGTCGTCGGCCAGCTCTTCCCACTCCATGAAGGAGTTGGGGTGTGCCTCCAGGATGCCGGGGCGGAGCTGGGCGAAGAGGTCGGCGGCCCGCTTGGGGTCGCCGTCGGCGAGTACGACGATGGGGAAGCCGCGGAAGAGGGAGATGGCCAGCGCGGTGATGAGCCGCGAGTGGACGAAGGAGACGTGCATGGCGATGGTCTCGCGGCCCCGGAGCAGCGGCTTGGTGATCATGGCCTGCGGCAGGTAGCGCGCCTGCAGGGTGTGACCGGTGTGGACGGCCAGCTTCGGGGTGCCCGTGGTGCCCGAGGTGTGGGTGATCAGGGTCGGGTAGTCCGGCGGCATGGTCACGGAGGGGACCCGCTCGACCCCGGCGAGGGAGGCCAGCTCGGTCGCCTGCTGGTAGCTGCCGGAGGTGAGCAGTACCTGCTCGGCCTCCGCGAACACCGAGTCCGGCAGCTCGGTCTCCAGCTTGTCCTGGTCGGTGAGGAGGTACGGCTGGTCGGTGCGGCGCACGAGTTCGGCGACGGTCTCTCCGTCGAGCTTCGGCGACAGCAGCACCGGTACGGCGCCGATGCGGGCCACGGCGCAGGCCAGCAGGGTGATGTCGAAGCCGTCGGACTTGTAGACGACCACGCGCCGGCCGGGGCGGACCTTGGCGGCCCAGAGCCGGGACGCGAAGTCGTCGATCAGGTCGGCGACTTCGGCCACGGTCGCCCGGCGGCCCAGTGCGGGGGCTATGTCCAGGTCGTGGTCCAGGATCACCACGTTCGTCGGGTGCTTCTCGGCGGCCCGCTCGAAGAGCGTCCCGAGCCGGATGCCTTTGTTGCCGATGCGCTGCAGAATCATCGTCTCGCCGTTCTCAAGTCACTTACAGACAAGGTCAGTTACTGGTCTCGGGGTCATCTCTGGCTGGTCTCGGGCCGCCAGCCGCTCGCGCCCGCCGTGCGCTGCCCGCCCCGCTCGCCGCTCGCGCGGCTCAGGCGGTCTTCTCGATGACGGGCTTGACGCGCTCCAGGGTCTGGGCGAGGTCGCCGGCCACCTTCTCGCCCCACTCGGCGAAGAACTTCTGCTTGGCGTCGGCGTCCATCTCGGCGGTGATGCCGACGATTCCCTCCGTGGCGGTGCCCATCCGGAAGTGGTGCGTGAGGAGGGTGCCCGCGCCCTCGGCCTCGATGGAGAAGCCCCAGAGGCTGTCCTGCTTCACGCCGGCGCTGTTGTGCATGGCCCACTGGAAGGTGCGGCCGGCTTCGGCCTCGACGACCTCGGCGTAGGTGGTCCACTTGCCGCGCACCACCGGGGCCCAGGAAACGACGTCCTCGCTGCGCTCGTTCTCGCCGCGGAAGACCGAGCCGACCGCGCCGGGGGCGCCGGAGGCCCATTCGCCGCCGAGGCACTCGGGGCTCCACTCGCCGCTGCGGGCCAGGTCGCTGACGACCGCGTACACCTGGGCCGGGGTGGCCCGGACGTGGATCTGGGCTCGCGACCCGAAGAGGGGCGTCTGGGTCTCGCTCATGGAAGTGGCCTCCTGGAAAGTCTGCTCGAGTGCTTCGGCTGGTGCGGGTGGTGCTCGTTCCGGCCGATGACTGAACCATACAGTTCAGTTCAGTTGAACGCAACGGTTCAGTTCACTTGGACCTAGACTGGGATCCCATTCGCCGAGGAGTAGGGGATCGACATGAAGGCGCGCACCACGGCAGAGCAGCCCGCCGTCCCCACCGGGGCCCGCGCCGCGCGCAAGCGCCAGGCCATCCTGGAGGCGGCGCGCACGGTGTTCCTGCGCGACGGCTTCGGAGCCGGCGTCGACCTGCTGGCGGCGGAGGCGGGGGTCTCCAAGGTGACCGTCTACAACCACTTCGGCAGCAAGGAGAACCTGTTCAACGCCGTGATCGGGCAGACGCTCGACGAGGCGCTCGAAGTGGCCCAGTCGGTGATCCAGGCCAAGCTCGCCGAGTCCGACGACGTCCGCACGGACCTGGTGGAGGCGTGCCGCACCTGGGTCGCGGGCCTGACCGCCCCGGAGGTGCTCGCGCTGCGCAACGTGCTCGCGGGGGAGCGCCACCGGTTCCCCGAGCTGGGGAGCGCCTGGCAGGAGGAGGGGCCGGGCCGCCAGCACGCCGTTCTGGCCGCGGCCCTCGGCCGCCTCAACGACCGCGGACTGCTGCGGATCCCGGACATGGAGCTGGCGGTCCTTCAGCTCTCGGGCCTGGTGCTGTCCCCGCACCTGGTCTACGGCGCGTACGGCACCGCCCTGGACGAGGACCTCGCGGAGCGTCTCGTACAGGGCGGTGTGGAGATGTTCTTGAACCAGTACGGGGTCGACCGGTAGGGCCGGTGGGGCCGGTAGGACCGGTGGGACCGGTAGAACTGACAGGACCGGCCGCCGGGCTGCCGGGCGGCCGGTCGATGCGCCGAGCGGCGGGGCGGCCGCCGGCGCCGGTCAGTCCTCGTACCGGCCGAGGCGGTCGTTCGCGTAGTCGTCGAAGGCGCGGTCGATCTCCTGCGGGGTGTTCATGACGAACGGGCCGCTGCGGACCACGGGTTCGCCGATCGGTTCGCCGGACAGGAAGAGCAGGTCGGCGCCGACAGGCCCGCCCTCGACCCGCACGCTGTCGCCGTCGTGCGCGAGGACGGCCAGGTCCCCGTCGGCGAGTTCCTGCGAGGCGACCTTCCCGCTGCCCGACAGGAGGTACACGGCGGCGTTGCGGCCCGCCGGAGCGGGGAGTACGGCGCTGCTGCCCGGGGCGACCGACGCGTGGACGACGGTCACCGGCACCCGGGTCCGGAACGGGCCGGTCGCGCCGAGCGCCGTGCCCGCGATGACCTTGAACCAGGAGCCGTCGAGCGTGCGGACCACCGGGATCCCCGCGGCGCCGTGGTTCTGGGTGCGCGGGCGCAGTCCCTTGAGGGAGGCGGGCAGGTTGACCCAGATCTGCAGGTTGTGCTGGAGGCCGCCGGCCTCGCGGAAGGCTGCGCTCGGCTGCGCCGAGTGCAGCACGCCCGCGCCGGCCGTGAGCCACCGCACGCCGCCGGGACGTACGACGCCGCGGCTGCCGGTCGAGTCCGCGTACTCGATGTCCCCGTCCAGGACGTACGTGATGCTCTCGAAGCCGCGGTGCGGGTGCTCGGCGGCGCCCCTGGGCTCGCCCGGGCCGAGGTCCACCGGGCCGACCTGGTCGACCATCAGGAAGGGGTCCAGCTGCGGGATGCGCGGTGTGGGGACGGCGCGGCGAACCGGAAATCCCTCGCCCTCCAGGGCGCGGACCGGCTGAAGCACGTCGACCACCGAACGGCTCGCGGTGGCGGTGTCGGTTGCGGAACCCAGCGTGGTCATGATGCCTTCTCTCTTGGTGGTCGGACGTCGTTCTGCCGTCCCTCCGACTTTACTGAACTATACGGTTCAGTTCAGTTATCTCGCAAGGTCACCCAGTACCCAGCAGACCCCAGTGTCCCGTGACCCGGCCGCCGGATCGGGCGCCGCGGACGGCTGAGACAGCTGACAGATACGCCCGCGCGTGCTTGAAGGCGACCCGCGCGTGCGGCCAGACTCCCGCGCATCCCCCCGACGCTCTTCGCACGGTCCTGCCGGGCACGGCGGTCACCGCACATGTCACCTTCACGGAAGAGAAGTTCATGCCCGATCTCAAGATCCTGGCCATTTCCGGCAGCCTGCGTGCCGCCTCGCTCAACAGCGCCCTGGTGCGCGCCGCGCAGAAGTTCGCCCCCAGTGGCCTGTCCATCGAGATCTACGAGGGCCTGCGCGACATCCCTCCGTACGACACGGATCTCGACAACGACACCCCGCCGGTCGCGGCGACCGACCTGCGCCGCCGCATCACCGAGGCGGACGGCCTGTTCATCGCCACCCCCGAGTACAACTACGGAATCCCCGGCGTCCTGAAGAACGCGCTGGACTGGGCGAGCCGCCCGATCGCCCCTTCGCCGGCCTCCTCGCTCGCCGCCAAGCCGATCGCGATAGCGGGCGCCGCGCCGACCAACTTCGGCACGGTCCGCGCCCAGCTCGCGCTGCGCCAGTCGTTCCTGTGGACGGACTCCAAGGTCGTCGGCAAGCCGGAGCTCCAGATCTTCCGGGCCCACGAGCGCTTCGACGAGTCCGGCAACCTGACCGACGAGACCACCATCGAGCTGCTCCAGCAGCTGCTCGGCGCGCTGGCCGCGAAGATCCACGAGACCCGGGCCATCGCGTCCGTCTGATCCCCCCACCCCCGAAGGGCCGCCCGCTTCCCCCGGCGCGGCCCTTCGGGTTTTCGTGTCCGACCCCCTCCCGGCGGGGAGTTGACGAAGCCTTCTTCGCGCCCTGCGCGGAGGGCGGGGCTGCTTGGGAGGATCGGGCCATGCGTGCAGCCTTCATCGAAGAACTCGGTCCCGCCGAGAACATCCGCTACGGCGAGATCGCCCCTCCGGCCCCGGGCCCGACGGATGTTCTGGTCGAGGTCGAAGCGGTATCCGTCAACCCGGTCGACACCTTCGTGCGGTCGGGCCTCTTCCGCACCCCGGTCGAGTTCCCGTTCGTCATCGGCCGCGACCTCGTCGGGACGGTCGTATCGGCCGGTCCCGGAGCCCCGGGCTTCGCCGTCGGCGACCGGGTCTGGTCCAACAGCCTCGGCCACGGGGGCCGTCAGGGCGCCGCCGCCGAACGGGCCGCGGTTCCGGCCGACCGCCTCTACCACCTGCCCGCCGGCGTGGACCCGGTGGAAGCGGTCGCGCTGGTGCACCCGGCCGGCACCGCCTACCTCGCCCTGTTCACGCACGGCCGGGTCCGTGCCGGCGAGACCGTGCTGATCGCCGGAGCCGCCGGGAACGTGGGCAGCGCCCTCATCGTCATGGCCGTCGAGGCGGGTGCCCGGGTCATCGCCACCGCCTCCGCACGCGACGCCGAACACTGCCGCCTCCTCGGTGCGGCGGCGGTCCTCGACTACAGGGACCCCGAACTGGCCGACCGCATCCGCGAGATCAGCCCGCAGGGGATCGACGTCCATGTGGACACCTCCGGCACGAACGACCTGACCGGCGCCGTCGCGGCACTCGCCCACCGGGGCCGCATCGTGCTCCTCGCCGGCGCCCGGTCCCAGCCGGTCCTGCCCGCCGGAGCGCTCTACATGAAGGACGGCTCGATCGTCGGCTTCGTCATCTCCCACGCCACCACGGCGGAACTCGCCGAAGCCGCCGGGTCGATCAACCGGCTGCTGGCGAGCGGCCGGCTGCGCGTCCGCTCCGTCGAGCGGGCCTCCCTGGCGGAGGGCGCCCGGACCCACCGGCGCATCGAAGACGGAGAACTGCACGGCAGCCGAGTGGTGCTCCTGCCGAAGGCCCTCGAGAGCCAACTCCTTTCGTAACACGCTTCGTTGGCCGCCGCGCAAGGGACCTGACGGACTTCCGCGCGGCCCGCGGCGGTGCACCTGGGCCGCTGCCAGACTTCGCGGCATGGACGACTTGCAGCAGGGTCCACCCGTCACGCCCGACAAGCGGGTGGCCTTCGCGACGCTCGCCGCGGTGCAGCTCCTGCTCAACGCATCCGTCTCGGTCGCCTTCGCCTCCGGACCGGCCGTGCAGCGGGAGCTCGTCCTGAGCCGTGGCGAGCTCATCCTCGTCAGCGCCTTCTACGGTCTGGCCTTCAGCGGGCTGCTCCTGCTCGGCGGACGGCTCACCGACCGGATCGGACGCCGTCGCCTGTTCACCCTGGGCACGGCCCTGTTCGGCGCGGCGTCCCTCGCCGCGGCGCTGGCCCCCGCCCCCTGGGTCCTGCTCGCCGCCCGCTTCCTGCAGGGCTGCGGGGCCGCGCTCGCCGCGCCTCCCGCGATGGCGCTGCTGCGCGGAGTCTTCCCCGAGGGCAGGGCCCGGGCCACGGCGCTGGCCGTCTGGGGGCTGCTGTCCAGCCTGGGCGCCGCGATCGGCATCATCCTCAGCGGGGCGCTCGTGACCTGGCTGTCGTGGCGGTGGACCTTCGGGCTGTTCGCGGCGGCGGCCGTGGCGGTGCTCGCGCTCACCCCCCGGGTGCTGCCGGCAGGGCCCGCTCCCGTACGGGTACCCGTGGACCTCCTCGGCGCGGTACTCGCCACCGTCGGCCTCTCCACGTTCGGCTACGGCCTCGTGATGGTCGGGCCGCAAGGCTGGGCCTCGGCGCAGGTCCTCGTACCGCTGGCCCTGGGAGCCGTACTCCTCACCGCCTTCGTCATCGCCCAGCAGCGCGTCCGCGCCCCCCTGCTGCCGCTGTCCTTCCTCGCCTCGCGGTACCGCGTGACCGCACTGGTCTGTGCGCTGCTCGGCCCGGCCATCGGCGCGAGCACAGCCTTCCTGCTGGCCCTCTACTTCCAGGAGGTACGCGGATACTCGGCGCTGCAGAACGCGTTGGCCTTCGTTCCCTACAGCGCGACGCTGCTCGGTGTCGCCTTCTTCGCAGGCCGGGTCGTCGCCCGTCACGGCGTGCGCACCGTGGCGGTGGCGGGACTGGCCGTCACGGCCTCCGGCCTCCTCCTCATCGGGAGCGTCGGGCTGCGCACGGGGTCGACGCCGACGGTGCTGCTGGGTCTGATCGTCCTGTCGGGGGGCATCGGCACCGTCATGTCCGCCGCGGTCGTGGGGGCCGTCGCCGGTGTCCCGGAGGAGCAGTCCGCACTCGCCGGAGCCGTGGTGAACACGGCCATCCTGGCCGGACCGACCGTCAGCCTCGCCCTGATCACCTCCGCGGCCGACGCCCGCACGGCCTCGCTGCTGGCCGTCGGCGACCCGGCGGCCGTGACGGGCGGCTACGCCTTCGGCTTCGAGGTGGCCGGAGCGGTCTTCCTGCCGGCTGTCTGCCTGGCCCTGTACGGACTCCGGGCCGCCCCGCGCCGGCCCGCCCCCGCGGCCTCGGAGGGCGAACACCGGGTGAACCGGGCTCCGGCCCGGTAGCCTCCCGGCCCAGGACAGGGGGTGGGGCAGGGTGTCTTTCGCCGAGTTGCAGGTGTGTGCGGTCGAGGCCGCCGATGTCACGGGCGGCGTCTGCGTGGTGCGGTGCATCGGCGGAGTGGCGCGGGCCGGGCAGGTGTACGCGGCCGGCGAGCTGCGGACCAGGCTGCGGGGGATCGAGCGGTACGGGCGCACGGTCGGGTCCTTCGACGCGGGGCACGTGGCGAAGGTGCACCTCACCGGACCGGCGGTCGCGCTGCTCGCCCGCGGGCAGGTGCTGACGTACGTGCCGCCGGCCGGGCACGCGCTGGCCGACCTGGAGGACTGGCTGGCCACCGGGCCGCCCTTGCTGGAGGAGCCGCATTCGGAGACTCTGCGGTCCCTGGCCACGTTCTGCATGCAGAACGAGGAGCTGCCCGACGGGGTGCGGCTGCGCTGGGCCCGGGTCGCGATGGCCGCCCTCGACCGGCTGGGCCGGCCGGAGGAACGGCCGTACGTGCACGCCTACTTGATCCGGTACCTCGGACCAGGCGAGGACGGGGACCCCGAGCGGGACCCCGCCGCCCTGTGCCGGGACGTGCTGGCCCGCTTCGAGCTGACCCCGGACCAGGCGGCGGCGCAGGCCCGGGTCTGGCGGGACCTGCCGCGCCCCGACATCCTCCGGCTGCGCCGCATCAAGAACCTGATCTCCTGTACGGAACCGGCCCGGTCGTACCTCGCGGAGACCGACCCCCTGGCGGCGGCGGTCGACGCCTGGACGGCGGTGCGGCCGGGGCTTCCGTAGGAAGGGGGTCAGCGCGCCGCGCTGCCGAGCACCTTGGCCGGGGTGAGTCGGATGACGACCCGTACGTCCTCGGCCGGGGCGTTCACATACTCCTCGCCCGCGCCGGGGCCCTCGTACTCCTCCGCGACGCGGACGGCGACGGCCCGGCCGATGTCCTCGGTGACGGTGGCGGTGCCGCGGATCTCGGCGTAGAGGGAGGAGTCGGCCAGGTCGAAGACCGTGAGGCCGATCCGGGCGTCCGCCACGATGTTGCGCTCCTTGCGGCGGCCGCGCTGGGTGGAGATCAGGATCTCGTCCCCGTCCCGGGTCACCCACACCACCGAACTCTGCGGACTGCCGTCGGGGTTGAGCGTGGCGAGCACGGCGGGGTGCGGAGCGTCGAGGAGCTTTCGTACGGTGTCGTTCAGCACAAGAGTCATGTGGGGAACGGTAATCGGGGTGGCCGACGGCTCGCCCTCGATTTCCCGCGGCCGCTCGGCGACTAGGGCAGGTCGGCCGGTGCGGGACGCCCGGTCAGCAGGTCTCCTCGCCCTTGAGCAGGCACTTCTCCGCCCACTCGCCCAGCTCCGTGAGCGCGGGCTTCAGTGCGGCGCCCCGCTCCGTTCTGCACCTGGACTCGTCCCTGAACCCCGCTGCCGGTTCCACCTCGCGTGCGGTGACCGCCGCGTTCCGCAAGGCCTGGGAGGAGCAGCACCCCGAGGGCACGGTCGTCTACCGCGACCTGGCGGCCGCACCCGTCCCGCACCTCGACGGCCTCGCCTGGTCCGCAGCCTTCGCCGACCCCTCCACCCACAGCCCCGAGCAGGCCGCGGCCTTCGCCGAGCGGCCGAAGCTGGTCGCGGAGCTGGAGCAGGCGGACGCCGTGCTGATCGGCGCCCCGATGTACAACTTCTCGATCCCCTCCACCCTGAAGGCCTGGCTGGACCAGGTCATCGTGATGGGCCGCACCGCGGGTCCCGAGTCGCCCCTCAAGGGCCTGCCGGTCACCGTCGTCGCCAGCCGCGGCGGCTCCTACGCGCCGGGCACCCCGCGCGAGGGCATGGAGTACGTGCAGAACCACCTGGCCGGCGTGCTGACCGAGATGTTCGGCGCCGAGGTCGACTTCATCGTCCCCGAGCTGACCCTGGCCACGTCCGTCCCGGCGATGGCCGGACTCGTCCCCCTCGCGGAGGCCTCGTACGCGCAGGCGCTCACGGACGCGGAGTCGAAGGGCAAGGCCTTCGCGGCGCAGATCGGTTCGGCCGCCTGAGCCCTGCGGCGGCCCTGACCCGCCGGGCTAACGTCACCCCAGGAGAAGGGCGCTCCACGCGCCCGCGACCACTTGGGGGGAAGCCGTGCCCGCAACGGCAGAGCACGCAGATGCAGGCCGCGCAGATGCAGGCCGCGCAGATGCAGACCGTGCAGATGCAGAGCACGCAGATACGGACCGGCCCGCACGGATACCGGAGGTCGACGCCCTGCGCGGCTTCGCCCTCCTGGGCATCCTGCTGGTCAACGCGCTGATGATGGCCGGTCCGTACGGCACCGGGGGGCCCCTCGATCCGGACGCCTCCTCCCTCGACCGGAGCGTCGAGGGGGTCGTACAGGCCCTGGCGGTCGGCAAGTTCTACTTGATGTTCTCGTTCCTCTTCGGCTACAGCTTCACCCTCCAGCAGGCCTCCGCCGCACACGCCGGCGCGAGCGCCGCTCCGCGGATGCTCCGCCGCTCGCTCGGCCTGCTCGTCCTGGGCGTCCTGCACGCCGTCCTGCTGTACACCGGCGACATCCTCATGACCTACGCACTGCTCGGTCTGATCCTGATCGCCGCACGGAATTGCTCGCCCCGAACGGCCCTGCGCGCGGCCCGGATCGTGTACGGATGCGCGAGCGCCTTCCTGCTCCTCCTGGGGCTGGCCTCGCTGCTCGTGTCGGACGCCGAGACGGCCCGAGCGGACAAGGAGCTCACCGCGGGCTTCGCCGCGATGGTCGCCGACTACCGCGGCGACGCGGCGTCCGTCGTGCGGGCCAACCTCGGGCAGCTGCCCGACGCGCTGCTCGCCGTACCGCTCATGGGCGGCTTCGTGCTGGCGGCCTTCCTGACCGGCCTGTACTGCGGCAAGCGGCGGCTCCTCGCCGACACCGGACGGCACGTGGCGCGGATGCGCCGCATCTGCGTGCTCGGCACCGCCGTGGGCCTGCCCGGCAGCCTCTTCATGGCCGCGACCGCCGCCGGCGGCGCGCTCGGTCCCCGGTGGACGCTCCTCGGCTCGGTCGTGGGCATGGTCACGGCCCCCGCCCTCACCGCCGCGTACGTCTGCGGCATGTTCCTCTTCATGAAGACGGCCCGGGGCGCGCGCACCGCGGTCCTGCTCGCCCCCGCCGGCCGGATGGCCCTGACGAACTACCTGAGCCAGTCCCTCGTCATGGCCCTCGCCTTCACCGCCTACGGCCTCGCCCTGTACGACCGCCTCGGCGCGACCGCCGTCGTACTCGGCGCGCTCGCCCTGTACGGGTCCCAACTCGCCCTCAGCAAGCACCTGATGTCCCGGTACCGGTACGGCCTGGTGGAATGGCTGCTCCGCGCGGTCACCCTCGCCCGGCTCCCGCGGAGCCGTGACGAGCACCACATCCCGGTGGCGTCCTGAGCGGTGATCGGCAAGGCTGGGGCTCATGGTTTCGGTAGTGCAGAACGTGGCGATCGACTGTGCGGATGCCTATGGGCTGGCCCGCTTCTGGAGCGACGTGACGGGCCGCCCGGTGGATCCGGACGCCAGACCGGGCGACCGGGAGACCCAGGTGCTGCCGGCAGAGGGTCCGGCGCTGTACTTCAACCAGGTGCCCGAGGCCAAGACGATCAAGAACCGGATCCACCTGTGCCTGCGCCCCGAGACCTCGCGCGAGCACGAGGTGGACCGGCTGTTGGGCCTCGGCGCCGTGCTGGTCGCCGATCGCCGGAATCCCGACGGCTCGGGCTGGGCCGTCCTGGCCGACCCCGAGGGCAACGAGTTCTGCGTCCTGCGCAGCGAGTCCGACAAGGCCGCCGTGCAATCCCGACCGTGAGCGCCGTCGACTTCGTCGACTTCAGCGCCGCAGATCGAGCAGCATCACGTCATGGAGGTCCGCGTCCGCGCCCCAGGGCCGCGCCTCGCCGATCTTGCGGTATCCCCACGCCCGGTAGGCGGCCGAGGCCGCCTCGCCCTCCGGGTGGACGTTCAGCAGCACCCGCTCGGTCCCGATGCCGTCGAGCAGCGTCGTGTGCAGCCGCCGGGCGACACCCTGACCGCGCCACGGTCCGCGCACGGCGAGTTCCATGAGCCCGAAGGTGCGGTGGCCGTCCTCGCGCCGCATGTCGGCGGACACGGGCTCGGTGAGTTCGTCCCACCACACCGTGTCGGGCGGGAGCGTCCAGCCGTAGGCCATGCCGACCGGCTCGCCCTCCGGGGTACGGGCCAAGGCCGCGCGGAAGCCGTGCTTGCGCGTCTGTACGGGGAACCGGCGGAAGGCGGCGGCGACGTCCTCCTCGGTCTCGCCGTACGGAGGCTCCGCGAACGCTTCGGCGTAGATCAGCCGGAACGCGTCCGCGGCCCTCAGCGCGGCGGCGCCGTCCATGTCCTCCATCGTGATGGTCCTTCGCTGCGTCATGTCTGCCAGGGGATGTTGCACCAGGGGCTCGCCGGGTCGGCGGTCAGGGTGAGGTGGGTGGCCAGCACGCCCGTGTACCACTCGCCGAACTCCTCCTCGTCGAAGTGCAGGCAGCGCCCCAGGGCGTAGCCGGCGGAGAACTCCTCCCACGAGCGGTACGTGGCCCTCGCCGCCTCCCCGGCGCGCAGCACGCCGTGCTCCGCGTCGGCCAGTGTTCCGTAGCGGGTGCCGAGGCCCCAGCGGGCCATCTGTGAGGCCCGGCCCTGGTCCCAGCCCTCCACGGAGCGGACCCAGCCGTCCCCGGGGAGCAGTCCGTCGGCGCGGAAACGCTGCTCGTAGCGGGCGATCCGGCCGATCAGCCGCTGTACGCCCGCCACTTCGCCCTCCACCTCGGCGGTGGGGCGGGGTGCGGCGACGGTGACCCCGTCGGGGGTGAGCTGCGGTTCGGCGGCCCGTTCGGCGCTGCGGCGCAGGGTCGTGGCGGCGGCGTGCCGCCAGTGCTCCACGTCCACGGGTCCGGCGAAGTCGGAGACGAGCACGCGGCGCACGCGCAGTGCGAACTCCCAGACGGGACTGACGAGCTCGGTGGCCAGCAGGCGGCGCAGCGTGTCGTGCCACTCGGCGGCGGTGGTGATTCCCCAGCCCGTGCGCAGCCGTTCGCGTTCGCGGGTGTAGCCGTTGCCGTGGTAGGCCAGCGCGTTCCAGAACTCCCCGTTGGAGACGGCCAGATGGGCTCCGACGGCGAGACCGTGCGCGACCGGCCCGTGCAGCGGGCCGCCGACGTGCAGGGAGTGCACGGCTCCCGGGGCGAGGCCCCAGACCGGGGCCGCGGCGTCCCAGTGGGTGCGCCAGCGGGCGAGGTCGGCGGGGGTGGTCGTGAGGTAGGCCTCGCTGGGGGAGCCGGGGTTCACCGCGAGGTGCGGCGGGTCGGTGGCGTCCCAGGCGTTCGCGAACCAGGCGAGGGACCTGGGCAGGTACACGGTGTGCGGGTCGGGGACGGGCAGCATCCCGCGGGTGTGGACGACGAGGCAGCGCCGGTCGGGGGTGGGGTGGAAGCGCGCCGACGTGGGCTCGGCGTCGACCTGCGCCCGGGACTGCGGCAGGAACAGCTCGCTCCGGGCGAGGGCGTCGAGGTACCCCGCCCAGTCCCCGCGCGCCTTGGCCTCGTACAGCTCGCGCTCGATGGAACTCGGCGCCGTCCACCCATCCATGTGATCAGCCTAACGGGGGCTGCGGGGGCCCTCGTGGCCCGGCTCGTCGGCCCTACTGTGGGGCCGTGACACCGTCCCGATTCCCGGAGTTCCGCCCCGGCGCCGCCTCCGGCGCGACCATCTCGACCCGCCGCCTGACCCTGCTTCCCCTGCGGGTCGAGCACGCCGAGGAGATGGCCGCCGTCCTGTCCGACCCGGATCTGTACGCCTTCATCGGTGGCGAGCCCCCCACCGTGGCGGCCCTGCGGGCCCGCTACGAGCGGCTGGCCGCGGGCTCCCCGGATCCCGGCGTCTGCTGGCGGAACTGGGTGATCCGGCTCGACGAGGAGGACTGCCTGACCGGGACGGTCCAGGCGACCGTCACCGGGGACGTCGCCGAGATCGCCTGGGTCGTCGGCACGCCCTGGCAGCGGCGCGGCATCGCCCACGAGGCGACCTCGGCGATGAAGGGTTGGCTCTTCCTGTCCAAGGTGCGCACGGTCGTCGCGCACATCCACCCCGACCACGCGGCGTCCGCCGCGGTCGCCGAAGGGGTCGGTCTCGAACCCACCGACCGGTGGCAGGACGGCGAGGTCAGGTGGGAGGGACCCCCATCAGGAAACCCTTCTGACGGGGGGTCGCCCGAGGGTGACGGTGTACGCGCAGGTCACGGGCGTACGTAGGCCGGTTGCGCGGCGTGTCCGCCCGGGCGGTGCGGGGGCCCGGGTTGCGGGGCCTGACGGGGTGTCGGTGAGTGGGCTGGGACACGTCCCATGTCGTGTCCCACGTAACGCCCCACGTCACGTAACGCCCCGGCACGTCCCATGCCGCGGCTCCTCGACAGGAGAGATCCGTTGCACCGCATCACGCGCTACACCGTCCCCGCCGCCCTCTGCCTGACCCTGCTGACCGCGTCCCCCGGTCTGGCGTCGGCGTCCGCGCAGTCGCCCGCGAAGCCGCAGGCCGCCGCGGTCTTCGCTGCCGCGCCGACCGGGAAGGCCATTCCGGGCACCGAGGCCCTGCTCGCGCAGGTGCAGTCGCTGGGTGGTGTCGGCGGGCTGCTGAAACCCGTCACCGATCTGCTGGCCGCGGTCCTGAAGTCCCCCGACGGCAAGATCCCGGAGGCGGACCTGGCCGCCTTCAAGGAGAAGATCGACGCGGCGATCGCGGACCTGAAGAAGAGCCTCCCCGCCGCCCCGGCCCTGCCCGTACCGCTCCCGCCGGTGGACGCCCCCAACCTCCCGGTCGACCCGCCGAAGCTCCCGGTGGAGGCCCCGAAGCTGCCGGTGGAGGCTCCGGCACTGCCGGTCGAGGCCCCGAAGCTCCCGGTCGAGGCCCCGAAGCTGCCGGTCGACGCCCCGGCACTGCCGGTGGAGGCCCCGAAGCTCCCGGTGGAGGCCCCGGCACTGCCCGTTGAGGCTCCGAAGCTGCCCGTCGAGGCCCCGAAGCTGCCGGTAGCGGCTCCGGCGCTGCCCGTGGACGCCCCGAAGCTTCCCGTGGCGCTCCCCGCCGCCGCCCACAAGGCCAAGCCGACCATCGGCCCGCTCGACCTGGCCACCGGTGCCATCGACAAGCTCAAGGCCTCCGTCGACGGGCTCACCAAGGCCGCCGGTCCCTGCGGCTGCTCCACCGACGCCAAGGCCAAGGCCACCGATGTGGTGACCGACCTGGTCGCCGCCCTCATCGCCCTCCTGACCGGCCTCGGCCTCCCGGGCCTCCCCCCGCTCCCGATCCCCGCCCCGCCCCTCCCGGTCCCGCTCCCCGTCCAGTAGCGGCGGCTCTCCACCCGGCCCCGGCGCTGCCCACCCCCACGGGGCAGCGCCCCGCCGGCTGCTCGCGGCCGACCGCGCCCGGGCCCCGGCCCGGTGTTCCCGGTACGCCCCCCGCCTGCCACGGTCGAGCAGTGGCACGCCCCGCCCCGGGGCTCCCGTTCCGAAAGCGGCCAGCGCCCCCGCGTGCCGCCGCGCGACCGTACGGACCCCCTTGACTGGGCTTCCGCGCAGGTGGACGCTCCCGGGGCTCGGATCCGTACGGTGCGTTGGGGGGCCGGAATGCCGGAGCAGTCGGAGGGGCGTGTCCAGACGGCGGGGGAGCTGCGGGCCCTGCTCGCGGCGTGCGGGGCGCGGTGGTCCGTGAGCGAGCACCTTGCCGACGGGGATCCCGTGCCGAGGCCCGCCCTGGGCCTGGGCACGAGCACGGCGGCGGCCGTGGACCTGACTCCCGCCGAGGCCGCGCCGCCGGTGGACCTGCGGAGCCTCGTGGGCCGGGTCAGCGGCAATCCGCACCTCACCCGGCGCAGGAGGGCGCACGGACTGCTCCCGGGCGCGGACACGGACACCGGCACCGGCACCGGCACGGCCGCGGGCCCAGCCACGGCCGCGCCCACGGCCACGGGAACCGGGGCCCCCGCCAGGCCGTCCGCCGTGGACTGGCGGAGCCGGTGGGGCCGGCCCTGGCTCACCAAGGTGAAGGACCAGAACCCGTGCAGCTCCTGCTGGGCGTTCGGGGCGGCCGGCCTGGTGGAGTCGATGGCCCGCATCGAGCACCACGTATGGGCCGAGCGGTCCGAGGGGGACGTGCACGACGGGCTGAAGGCCCGCTGCGGACAGACGGGCAGCCCCGAGGCCGCCCTCGATTGGATCCGGACCAACGGCGGACTCGCGGACCCGGGCTGCTGGCCGTACTCGCCGCCGCCGCCCGGAACCCCCGTCGACCGCCGGGAGGCCTGGCGGGCCGAGTACACCCCGAGCTGGGACCGTTCCGGGCGGACCGTCCGCATCACCGGGTACGTCCGGCTCGGCGACGTGGAGCAGCAGAAGGCCTGGCTGGACACGGTGGGCCCGCTGACCGCCTGCTTCGACGTGTACGAGGACTTCTTCGGGCTGGGCTCCGGCGTCTACCACCGCACCAGCGACCGGCTGGCGGGCGGTCACTGCGTCCTGATCACCGGCTACGACGACGCGGCCGGCTGCTGGCTGTTCAAGAACTCCTGGGGGACCGGCTACCACGTGGGCGGCTACGGCCGGATCGCGTACGGCGAGGTGCGCATCGACGACTGGGCGAAGTGCGGGCTCCAGGACACCAACATCGACCCGTGGAGCAAGCGCCGCCTGCACACCGGCAACGTCTACGAGAGCGGCAACGGCCGTGCCCACCGCAACTTCGAGATGGCGGCCCTAGGCGGAGCAGGTGACGGCTCGCTCCGCCACTGGTGGCGCGAGGGCGACGCCCCCTACGCCTGGAACCACGCCCAGAGCTTCGCCTCCGACGCCTCGGGCCAGCCCGCCTTCACGGGGACCACGTACAACCGGAACATGGAGTCGCTGCACGTCACCACCGGCGGCCGGCTGCGCCACTGGTACTACGAGCACTTCGGCGGCGCCTGGCGCGACGGCGGCGCCTTCGGCCCAGGCGATGCGGCGGTCGGTTCGACCCCGGCCTTCATCCAGAGCGACTACGGGGCGCCCGGCAACTTCGAGGTGGTCGTCCGCACCGCCGACGGCCGCCTGGGCCACTGGTGGCGGATCAACGGCGCCCCCTGGACCTGGAACGACGGCGGCCGCTTCGCCTCCGGCATCGCCCACTTCGGCCCGGCCCTGGTCCAGACCCGCTCCCGCCACCTCGACCTGGTCGCCACCCGCACCGACGGCCGGATGCAGCTGTGGTGGCGCGACGACCCGAACGGGTTCGTGTGGCGCCCCGGCGAGATCTTCGGCTCCGGCATCACCTCCGCGCCCTGCCTGATCGAGGCGCAGTACGGGGCGGCCGACGAGGACACCGCCGGGAACTACGAGCTGTGCGTGACGGGCCCGGGCGGCCGGGTCGAGCACTGGTGGCGCGGCAACGCGGGCGGCGCCGCCTGGCAGCGCTCCGCCGTCTTCGGCCACGACGTGCTGGCGGTCACCGGGATGCTCCAGGGCAGTTTCGGGTTCAACCTGGAGGTGATCGTCCTGCGCACCGACCGCGTGCTCCAGCACTACTGGCGCGACGGCGCCGGCTGGCACGAGGGGGCGGCGATCGGCCCGGCCTAGTCTCCGCAGATCCGTAGGAGAGGAGTCCGCGTGGAGGTGCGCGAGGTGGTGCTCGCGCCCGGTGAGCCGTACGAGCTGCGGCTCACCGGGCGAGGTGCGCGCGGCTACGTCTGGACCTGGCGGGTGACGGGCGACGCGGACGCCGTCGCGGTGGCGGAGGAGCCGCCGGCCGCCACTGCGGAGCCGCCGATGCCGCCGCTGCCCGGGGCGACGGTGGAGCGGGTGTACGTCGTACGGGGGCGGGTGGCGGGCCGGG
Source organism: Streptomyces sp. NPDC058289 (assembly GCF_042880975.1). Lineage (NCBI taxonomy): Bacteria > Bacillati > Actinomycetota > Actinomycetes > Kitasatosporales > Streptomycetaceae > Streptomyces > Streptomyces sp. NPDC058289. The sequence continues at coordinate 104,902 of NZ_JBHVYI010000010.1, read as the reverse complement.
CCAGGATCCGCTTCGCGCAGGTCCGGCCGCCGTATCCGGAGGAGGCCGCGTACGACGAGTTCGTGCTGGACGTCATCGTGCGCTGAGTGTGGCGAGCTCGGTGAGCGCGGTCAGCGCGGTGAGCGGTGAAGGTCCGCATCGTGGACACCCCCCGGCTTGCACCCCTGTTGTATCTATGCTGTGCGCATGCCACCCGCCCGTACCGCCGGTACCACCTTGACCGCTGCCGAACGCGTCTACCGACACGTCAAGCAGGCCGTGCTCGACCGCCGCTACGAGGGCGGGGTGCTGCTGACCGAAGGCGAGCTCGCGGTCGCCGTCGGGGTCTCGCGCACACCGGTCCGCGAGGCGCTGCTGCGGCTGGAGACCGAGGGACTGCTGAAGCTGTACCCGAAGAAGGGCGCCCTCGTCCTCGCCGTCTCCGCCCAGGAGATCGCCGACGTGATCGAAACCCGGCTGCTGGTGGAGGAGTTCACGGTCCGCCGGGCCGTGCCCGCCCCGGCCGGGCTGCTGGAACGGCTCGCGGAACTGGTCGAGGAGCAGCGCCGGCTCGGTGACGCCGGCGAGCTCGGGGCGATGATGGCCGCCGACCGGGCCTTCCACGCGGAGATCGTGCGCAGCGCCGGCAACCAGATCCTCTGCCGCCTCTACGACCAACTGCGCGACCGCCAGCTCCGCATGGGCGTAGCCCTGCTGCACGCACACCCCGAGCGGGTGGAGCGGACGCTGGCCGAGCACCGGGAGATCCTGGACGCCCTGCGCGCGGGCGACGCCGACACGGCCGCCGCGGCCGTACGGGCCCACGTGAGCCGGGTCGGGGAACTGGTGCGGGGGTCCGCCCGATGAGCTCCACGAGCTCCGCGTCCGCCGCCCCGGCCGTCCCCGCGGCCTCCGTCTTCAAGGACCCGCCGGGCGGCCGCAAGGCGGTGCTCGTCTGGTCCATCGGCGTCGCCGTCTACTTCGTGGCGGTCATCTTCCGCACCAGCCTCGGCGTGGCCGGGCTGGAGGCCGCCGACCGCTTCCACGTGAACGCCTCGGCGCTGTCCACCTTCTCCCTGCTCCAGCTCCTGGTCTACGCGGGCATGCAGATACCCGTCGGCCTGATGGTGGACCGGCTCGGCACCAAGAAGGTGCTCACCCTCGGCGCCGTGCTCTTCACCGCCGGCCAGATCGGCTTCGCGCTCTCCCCCTCCTACGGGATGGCCCTGGCCGCCCGCGCCCTGCTGGGCTGCGGGGACGCCATGACCTTCATCTCCGTGCTGCGGCTCGGCACCCGCTGGTTCCCGGCCCGCCGGGGCCCGCTGATGGCGCAGCTGGCCGGCCTGGTCGGGATGGCCGGCAACCTGATCTCCACGCTGGTGCTGGCTCCCGTGCTGCACGGGGTCGGCTGGGTACCGGCGTTCGCGGGCAGCGCGGTGGCGGGGCTGGTCGTCCTGGTCCCGCTCGTGCTGTTCCTGCGCGACCACCCGGAGGGCCACGAGCCCGCGCCGCACGAGGCCACCGGGGCAGGGGGCTTCGTACGGCGCCAGATCGCCGACTCCTGGAAGGAGCCCGGCACCAAGCTCGGTCTGTGGGTGCACTTCACGACGCAGTTCCCGGCGATGGTGTTCCTGCTGCTGTGGGGCATGCCCTTCCTCGTCGAGGCCCAGGGGCTCTCGCGGACCACCGCGGGCGGGCTGCTCACGCTGGTGGTCGCCTCGAACATGGCGCTCGGCCTGGTCTACGGCCAGATCGTCGGCCGCCGGCAGTCCTCACGGATCCCGCTCGCCCTGGGCACGGTCGCCCTGACCGCGCTGCTGTGGGGCTCGGTCCTGGCCTACCCCGGGGACCACGCGCCGATGTGGCTGCTGATCGCGCTCTGCCTGGTGCTGGGCACGTGCGGGCCGGCGTCGATGATCGGCTTCGACTTCGCCCGCCCCGCCAACCCGGCGGAACGTCAGGGCACCGCCTCCGGAATCACCAACATGGGCGGTTTCATCGCCTCGATGACGACCCTGCTGGTGGTGGGCCTGCTGCTCGACGCGACCGGAGACAACTACCGCATCGCGTTCTCGTCGGTCTTCGTCCTGGAACTCCTGGGCATCGCCCAGATCCTGCGCCTGCGCGGCCGCGCCCTGGCCCGCGAACGCGAGCGGGTGGGCGGCGCGGGCGCGGGCGGAGGAGCCCAGGTCCCGCCGGTGGCACTCCCCTCGCAGTCGGTGCCTCCGCCGGCCCCGGTTCCGGCCGCCACCGCCGTGGCGGCCGCCGGGGCCGGCACCCCCGTCGGCACCCCTGCCGACCCGCGGCCGGCCCGGTGACGTCCGGTGCCGGCCCGGCATGCGCGTAGACCCCCGCACCGAGGAGGACGGGCCGGGGCGGGACAGACCCCCGTCCTTTCCCACCTGTCCTTCCGTCGACTCCGCGGAGTCGGGTTCCGGCCAACGCGTGCCGAGCCTATGAGGGCTCCGCGCGGCCGCGTGTGCACTGCGCGCAGGGACCGTTGACAATCCGCGCAACGGGCCCGACGGAGGCCTAGGCCCTAGACCGTGCTCCCGGCCGCAGCCTCCGCCCCTGGCTCCGTCTCCGCCCCCGCCACCGCCGCGCGGCGGAACTCGCTGGGGCTGGCCCCGTACGTCTCGCGGAACAGGCGGCTGAACACGGACGCGTTGGTGAATCCCCAGCGCAGGGCCACGGTGTGGACGGGAACGGTGAGCTGCCCGGCATCGGCGAGGTCCTCGCGGCAGCGCTCCAGCCGGCGCCGGCGGATCGCCGCCGCCACGCTCTCCCCGCGCTCCCGGAAGAGGAGCTGGAGGCGGCGCAGCGAGAGGCTGTGCCGGGCGGCGACCACGGACGGGCTCAGCTCGGGATCGCCGAGGTTGTGCCCGATGAAGCCGTCGATCCGCGCCAACAACGCCCGGGTCCGGCTCTCCTCGGACAGCTCCTCCTCGGCGCCGACCCGGCCCGCGAGGCAGGCGCCGGCCAGGTCGAGGGCGACGGAGCCCAGCTGTTCCAGCTCGGCGGGCGTGCACTCCTCCCCGTGCGCGGCCAGGGAGCGCATGTACTGCGCGAGGATCGCCCCCATCCCCCGGTCGGCGGGGATCCGCTCGGCGAGCACCCGGTCCACCCGGTCCGCCCGCAGCGGGAGCGCCGTGCGGGGGAGCGAGAGGATCACGGCCCGGACCGGCTCCGTGCCCGGAACGGCCGACTCGAAGGGGCGCGAGGTGTCGAACCGGTCCGCTGCCGGTACGGCAGCGGACGAAATCACCGACCACACCAAGGCTTCTCCGACCTACGGGGTCACGGAGTCACGGAGTCACGGAGAAGTGGGCCAGGATGGCCTCGGCCAGCGCCGGGTCACCCTCCACCTTCACCCGGTCGGCGACGGTGTGCGGACGCACCCGGCCGGCCGCGAGGCGTACGTACGTCTCCCAGTCCAGGGTCAGCGTCACCGCGGGCCCCAGCGAGGGGGCCTTGTCGATGGTGCCGCGGCCCTCCGCGTCGACCCGTACGGTCCGCATGAACTCCAGCGCGCCGTGCACGTCGATGACGACGGCCGAGTTCGCCGGAGCGCCCGCCTTCTTCGCGACCACCTTCGGCAGCCCGGCCAGCAGGAGGTCCCGGGCCACGTAGGCCCCCGGCGAGTCCCAGTTCCCCGGTACGCCCAGGGCCGCCCGCAGGTCCTGCTCGTGGATCCACACGTCGAACGCGCGCAGCCGGAGCGAGTGCTCCAGGGTGGCCGGCTCGCCCAGCGGGCCGCGGATCATCGTGTCCGGTTCCCGCTTCTCGTTCCGCAGCTGCCGGGAGCGGCGGATGATCGTGTACTCCAGCTCGGAGGTCATCTCGGGCGCGGTGTGGTGCCGCCGCACGTCGACCTGCACCTCCATGTACCGGGAGAACTCGTCGACCACGTGCCGCAGGTCCCGCGGCAGGGTGTGGATCGGCCGCGGGTCGCCCAACTGCTCGCACTCGATCCCGATGACGTGGGACACGACATCGCGCACGGACCAGTTCGGGCAGGGCGTCGCCCGGCTCCACTCGCCTTCCGTCAACGGAAGGACCAGCTCGGATATCGCCTCGATGGAGTGGGTCCACGCGTCGGCATAGGGCTGAAGGCTGGGATGCGGATGGACGGTCAACGGGACCCCTCGCGTGCTGTTCATTGGCCTGTTGGCGCGTTAGGCGCATTGGCGCGTTCTGGAAGCTTGTGCAATGGCTTCAAAACTACGCTGCCGGTGAGCACCCCGGCAGTGCTTTCGTGTGACGATCGTAGGCCCGAGTTGACGGCTTGAAAGCCAGGACGGTGGTACTGTGCGCGCTTCCCTGATCCAAATCGCGGTGAATGAGGGGGAGTCGGTGGATTCCCGCCGCTCCCGGGCCGCTGACCTCGTACGCGAACAGTCCGGGTCGGACCTCGTCGTCCTGCCCGAGCTGTGGACCGTGGGCGCCTTCGCCTACGAGCAGTTCGAGACAGAGGCCGAGCCGCTGGACGGCCCGACCTACGGGGCCATGGCCGCGGCCGCCCGCGACGCCGGGGTCTGGCTGCACGCCGGTTCCTTCGTGGAGCGCGCGGGCGACGGCTCGCTCTACAACACCGCGCTCGTCCTCTCCCCGACGGGCGAGCTCGCCGCCACGTACCGCAAGATCCACCGCTTCGGCTTCGACCAGGGCGAGGCCGTCCTGATGTCCGCGGGCGAGTCCCTGACCACGGTCGCCCTGCCGGAACAGACCCTCGGCCTGGCCACCTGCTACGACCTGCGCTTCCCTGAGCTGTTCCGCGGACTGGTCGACGCCGGGGCGACGACGCTGGTCGTCTCCGCGGGCTGGCCGGCCCGCCGCCGGGGCCACTGGACGCTGCTGAACCGGGCCCGTGCCGTCGAGGACCAGTCGTACGTCCTCGCGTGCGGGACGGCCGGCACCAACGGGGGCGTGGAGCAGGCCGGCCACAGCCTGGTCGTGGACCCGTGGGGCGAGGTCCTCGCGGAGGCGGGCCCGGGGGAGGAGATCCTGACGGTGGAGCTCGACCCCAAGAAGGTCGCCGAGACCCGAGAGCAGTTCCCGGCCCTGAAGGACCGCCGTCTCGGCCTCTGAGCCCGTCGAAGGGCCCGCAGCACGTGCGTGCTTCACTCCCCCGGAACCACCGCGGGACGAGGACACGGACGGGGTGCGGGCCATGACGGACGTAAAGGCGGACGCGGGACCGCCAGGCGCGGGACCGGCGTACGCGGGGCCGGTGATGGCAGGGGCCGAGCAGTCGGGGCCGGTGGAATCTGAGCCGGTGGAATCGGGGCCGGTGGAACGGATCCACTGGCTCCAGCGCTCGATGGCCGGCCCCGCCACCCTCCTCATGGCCGCCATGACGGCCTTCTTCGCGACGTCCCCGCTCGGCATGGTCCTGCTCCTCCCTCTCGGCGCCATCGCCTGGACCCTCTTCGTCCGGGAGCGCGATGCGTTCCGGACCCTGTGCGCCCTGCGCAAGGCCCTGACGGCCATCCCCGGCGCCGGCCCGCTCGAGGACTGCGGCACCGGCGACCGCGACTGACCGGGCTGCTCGTCGACTGACCGGGGCTACTCGTCGCCCGGGCCCTCCCGCTCCTTCTCCGCCATCCGGATCACGCACACCGCGACGGCGATCAGCAGCGAGGCGTCGGTGTCCTCGCGGACCACGTCGACGGCGTACGTCTCGCGGACCCGGTACCACTGGCGGGAGATCAGCGCGAGCAGCTCCCCGTCGTACTCGACCTTGAACTCCCGGTCCAGGATCCGCCCGCTGACATCGAGCTCGGTGCCCTCGTTGAGCGTGACCAGGTAGTGGTTGCGCAGCAGCGAGAGCCGCTTCTTCCGGATCACCGCGAGCCGCCGCTCGTCGCGCTCCAGCGTCATCGCGTCGCGCAGGGCGAAGAGCTTCTCCCGCAGCGTGATGAGGATCCGCCCGTCGGGGTCCTTCAGCTCCAGGGTGTCCCGGAACCGCAGGGCCTTCCCGTCGACGAGGAAGGCGTGCCGGCCGTCCTCGTCCTCGATCCAGTAGTCGTCCCCGATGGCCAGCATTTTGTCCCGTACCAGGTATTTCACGCCCTCATCGCTGCCCGCGATAGGTTCCGGTCATGCCACTCCTCTATGTGACCGACCTGGCGTATCCGGCGCGCGGCCGCCGCTACGGCGACGAGGACGTCTTCCTCACCGCACGCCTGCGCGAGCACTTCCCCCTCGCCCTGTGCCATCCCCTGGACGCGGAGGCCCTCCTCCCGGCCTTCGACACCGTGGTCGTCCGCAACAGCGGCCCGGTCCTCCACCACCAGGAGGCCTACGACTCCTTCCGCGCGGCCGCCCTCGCCGCCGGCACCCGGGTCTACAACCCCCTGACGGGCCGGGGCGACATGGCGGGCAAGCAGTACCTGGTGGACCTGACCGCCTCCGGCCACCCGGTCATCCCCACGATCGACGACCCGGCGCACTTGTCCCTCCTCCCCGCGTCCCCCACCTACGCGGTGAAGCCGAAGCAGGGAGCGGACTCGATAGGCCTCGCCTTCACCCCGCACCCGGACTGCGCCCCGGGGGAGTTCCTGATCCAGCCGCGCATCGACTTCGCGTACGAGGTGTCCTTCTACTTCGTGGACGACACCTTCCAGTACGCCCTCTACGCCCCCGACCCGGCCCGCCGCTGGGAGCTGATCCCCTACGACCCGACCCCCGCGGACCTGTCCTTCGCCCGCACCTTCATCGACTGGAACACCCTCACCCACGGCATCCAGCGCGTGGACGCCTGCCGCGCCCCCTCGGGCGACCTCCTCCTGGTGGAGCTGGAGGACCTCAACCCGTACCTCTCCCTGGACCTCCTCCCGCCCGAGGTCCAGAACACCTTCGTCACCTCCCTGGTCCGCTCCCTCCACAGCTTCGGAGCCTGATGTCAGACCCGGGTGCGAGCCTCGGGCCATGGACACGCAGACGTTCTGGAAGCTGATCGAAACGGCCCGCGCGCAGGCGGAGCCGGACCAGGTGGCGCGGCGGGCGGCGGCGCTGCTCGCCGAGCACCCCGCGGCGGAAGTGGCCGCGGCCCAGCAGGTGTTGTGGGACCTCCTGGCGGAGTCCTACCGGGCCCCGCTCTGGGCCGCGGCCTACCTGATCAACGGCGGCTGCTCGGACGACGGCTTCGACTACTTCCGCGGCTGGCTCCTCACCCAGGGCGAAGCCACCTTCACCGCCGCCCTGACGGACCCGGACTCCCTGGCGGCCCACCCCCGGGTCCGCGCGGCGGCGGCCGGAGGCGAGTACATGGAGGACGAGAGGGCCCTGTCCATAGCCTGGACCGCCTACGAGTCCGCCACGGGCAAGCAGCTCCCGTCGGGCTCCTTCACGATCACGTACCCGTCCCTGGACCCGTCCTGGGACTTCGACTTCGACGACCGCGCGGAGCTCGCCCGCCGTCTCCCGCGGCTGACCGCCCTCTTTGCCTAGAGGTGTGCGCCCCCGGCATCGCGCCGACGCGCCACGTAGCGGAGCAGGGCCCAGATCGCCGCGGCGTTGACGAGGGCGCCGACCAGGACCGCGCCGTAGAGGCCGAACTCGGACCACATGTCGAACTTGGAGTCCATGGACATGTCCGGTGCCACCCAGTCCGAGGGGCGCGGGGCGGACTCCGGTACGAACTCCGTGGGGAGCGGCTCGGGAGGCGGCTGCGAGCCTTCGTAGATCGGCCCCTCGACCGGGGCCGACTCGTCCAGGGCGTCCGCCGCGGGTCCGAAGCTGCTCAGCAGCAGGAGGCTGACCGGCGCGGTGAGAAGGATCGGCAAGGCGGCGAACATCCCGATGTCACCGGTCCGGCTGCCGATCGCGACGTAGACCAGCATCGCGACCACCAGCGCCAGGTATCCACCGGGCACCCACATCTCGGGCTTGGACCAGCGCCGCACCATGACGTTCCTCGTTTCCCGTTCTGCGTTCTGCTTCGTTCGTTCTGCAGTCAGTGTCGAAGCTGCCGCGGCCCGCCACCTGAGTACGCCTACTCATCCTGCGCTGCCCTGCGTACCTGGTCAGAACCGTGCAGGGGGTGGGTGCCGGGGCGTGCACACGGCGACGGAGGGGCCGAGGGAGATAACGCTTGGGTCACGGTCGGAGATCGCGTGCAGCAGTCGGGGAGCGGGCTCCGTCAGGTACGTCGGGGGAGCCAACGGGGCTTCGGGAGGGGTGCAGATGCGCAAGAGGCACGGGCCGGGTGGCCATGCGAACCGCTGACGTTCCCGCCTTCACGGCCTTCGTGCAGGCACGGTCCTCGGCACTGTTCAGGACCGCCCTGCTGATCACCGGCGAGCGGCACGTGGCCGACGACCTGGTGCAGTCCACGCTGGAGCAGGTGTGCCGACATTGGCGCAAGGTCCGCTCCGCCGACGCACCGGAGGCCTATGCGCGCCGGATCCTGGTGAACCTCGCGAACGACCGCTGGCGCAAGCTGCGCGGACGTGCGGAAGTCCCCCTGGACGACGGCATCGGGGGCGGGCACGTCGATCCGTACAAAGGGCTCGTGGTCCGTGACGAGTTGATGCGCGAACTGCAGTCCCTGCCGGTCGGCATGCGCACCGTACTGGTGCTGCGGTACTTCGAAGACCTCGACGACGCGGAGATCGGCCGCTTGATGAACATCTCGGCCGGCTCGGTCCGGTCCCAGGTGGCCCGGGGCCTGTCGAAGCTCCGGTCGACCGTCGGTACACAGGCACTGCGCGCAGGTTCGGAAGGGGCGGCATGAAGGACTTCGACCTGGAGGAGGAGCTGGCCGCGGCCATGCTCGACCGTGCACAGCAGGAACCGCCGCGCAGCTACGACGTGGACGGCCTCGTCGGGCGGGTGCGGCAGCGCAGGCGCCGCCTGCAGACGGGTGCGGCGGCGGCCGCGGTGATCGTGGCCCTGGGCGCCGGCTTCGTCGTCCAGGAGGGCCGGGACGGCACCTCGACGCCCGCACCGGCGGCGACCGCACCGCGTCCCGAGATGCCTCCCGCCCCCTCCCCCTCCCTGCGCGTCAAACTGCCCCCGATCGACCCGGCCCGGGCGATGAACACCCTGTTCCTCGCCGCCCTGCGCTACCAGAACCCGGCCACCCGCTCCCAGGTTGATCCGGCCGAGGTGGCGGCGCTGTTCGCCAACGAGCCCACGTACCGGCGGATCTGGGGCACCGACTCGCTCGGTGTGACCTGCGGCGAGGCGGTCGACGGCGTGCTGGTGCCGGGTCAGGTCCTGCTGTACCGGGGGACCGAGCCGCTCGACCGGGCCCCTTCCCTCACCTTCGACGGGACCACGGGTCTGGTGGTCGACCTGACCTGCGCGACGGGCTCCGGAGGCGGCAAGGGCGGTGACCCGACGGTGTCCGGCTTCTACGGCGGACTGGTGACGGCCGCCAAGTCCGGTGACTCCACGGCACGGGAGACGCTCGGGAAGCAGTTCGTGACCGCGAACCTTCGATCCGCCCAGGGCCCGACCGCCGGCACCTGTTCCCCCACTGCACCCCCCTTCTGGCTCGCCGACAACCCCTCGTCCGGAACCGTCACCCACGGATGGACCGTGAACCTCGGCGGCGCCTCCGCCTTCCCGATCGACATCGACGAGAACGAGAAGATCGCCAAATCCTGCGGCGGATGAGCCGCACCGCCGGCCGCGGCTGAACCGGCCGGCGGCACCGGACGACACCGGACTGCGCCCACACGGCGGCGCGTCCGAAGCCCCTGACACGCCTAGCGGCACCTGACACGCCTAGCTGCACCTGACAGGCCTAGCGGCACCTGACGGGCCTTGCCGCGCCCTGACGCGTCCGGCCGCACGCCGACAGGCCCTGCCGCACCCCGACACGCCCCGACACACGCCCCGGCATGCCCTGACGCGTCCTGATGCGCGCCGCGGGGCGATGTCCGCGTGCCCGGACCTCCGAAAGCGAGTGCCCGTATGAAGCGCCGGACACCCTTCTTCCTCCTCCCCGTGCTCGTGGGCGGCGCCCTGGTGGCCCACCTCACGACCCCCACCCCGGGCCTCGCCGAGGGCACGCCTCCCCGCCCCCTGCCGACGGCGACGGCGGCAGCGCCGACGGCCGCGGCCCCGACAGCGCCCGGCACGCCGCCGCCCCGGCCGGGACCCGCCCCCGCGGACACGGCGACTCCGGAGCAGGCCGTGCGCCGCGCGCTCGACGGGCTCGGCGCGCACCACGGCCGGTACGCGCTCGCCGTCGAGGACCTCACCTCGGGCCGAGCGGCCGCCTACGGCGCGTCCACCGAGACCTTCACCTCCGCGAGCATCATCAAGGTCGACATCCTGGCCGCCCTTCTCCTCCAGGCCCAGGACCGCGGGGTCCCGCTCACCTCCGCCCAGCGACGGCTGGCCGCGGCCATGATCCGCTTCAGCGACAACGACGCGGCGCAGGAACTCTGGGCCGGCATCGGCCGGCGCCAGGGTCTGGACGCGGCCAACGCCCGACTCGGACTCACCCCGGCACACGCCGGCCAGCGGGGCCCCTGGGGACTCACCCGAACCACGGTGGGTGACCAAATGGCCCTCCTGAAAGCCGTGTTCACGCAGAACTCCCCCTTGACCGCCGCATCCCGGTCCTACGTACGCACCCTCATGGGCGACATCGCCGCCGGGCAGAACTGGGGCGTCGGCGCAGCGGGAGCCCCCGGCGCCCGGCCCGTGCTCAAGAACGGCTGGCTCCCGACCGGGACACCCTCGCTGTGGGCCGTCAACAGCATCGGCCTCGTCGAGCGCGCGGGGCACACGCTGCTGGTCGCCGTACTCACCGATGGCCAGCCCACACGCGAGGCCGGCACCGCCCTCATAGAGCGCGCCGCGGCGACCGCGGCCGAGGCTCTGGCGGTGCGTACGCCCTGAGCAGGCGCTTCGTACCGGCGTGATCCTGCGTTCACAGGTGGATGGCAAGCTTGAAGCATGAACGATGCCGCCCCGGCGCCCACCCCTGCGCCCGCGCCCCGCCGACGTGCCCGTGTCCGTGCCCCCGAGCTGATCGGCAAGGGTGGCTGGCTCAACACCGGCGGGAAGGACCTGACCCTCGCCGACCTGCGAGGACGCATTACGATCCTCGATTTTTGGACCTTTTGCTGTGTGAACTGTCTGCACGTCCTCGACGAGTTGCGCGAGCTGGAGGAGAAGCACCGCGACACCGTCGTGATCGTCGGTGTGCACTCGCCGAAGTTCGTGCACGAGGCGGAGCACTCCGCCGTCGTCGACGCCGTCGAGCGGTACGGGGTGCACCACCCCGTGCTCGACGATCCCGAGCTCGCGACCTGGAAGCAGTACGCCGTCCGTGCCTGGCCCACGCTCGTGGTGATCGACCCCGAGGGGTACGTCGTCGCGCAGCACGCCGGGGAGGGGCACGCGCACGCCATCGCGAAGCTCGTGGAGGAGCTGGAGGCCGAGCACGAGGCCAAGGGGACGCTGCGGCGCGGGGACGGGCCGTACGTGGCGCCCGAGCCGGTGGCGGGTGACCTGCGGTTCCCCGGGAAGGCGCTCGTGCTGCCGTCCGGGAACCTGCTCGTCTCCGACACGACCCGGCACCAGCTGGTGGAGCTGGCTCCCGACGGGGAGAGCGTCGTACGGCGCATCGGTGGCGGGGAGCGGGGCTTCGGGCCGGGCTCCTTCAGCGAGCCCCAGGGGCTGGCGCTGCTGCCCGACGGGTCCGTCGTCGTCGCCGACACCGTCAATCACGCGCTGCGGCGGTTCGACCCCGGGACCGGGGCCGTGGAGACCGTCGCCGGGACCGGGCGGCAGTGGTGGCAGGGGTCCCCGACCTCCGGGCCGGCCCTCGACGTCGACCTGTCCTCGCCGTGGGACGTCGCCTGGTGGCAGGGCCGGGTGTGGATCGCGATGGCGGGCGTCCACCAGCTGTGGACGTGGGACCCCGAGAGCAACACCGTGGAGGTTGCCGCCGGGACGACCAACGAGGGGCTGCACGACGGTCCGGCCGCCGAGGCCTGGTTCGCCCAGCCGTCCGGGCTCGCGGCCACGGAGGACCGGCTGTGGATCGCCGACTCCGAGACGAGCTCGCTCAGGTACGTCGAGGCGGGCGACGACGGCTATGCCATCCGTACCGCCGTCGGCAGCGGGCTCTTCGACTTCGGGCACCGGGACGGCGACGCCGCGCAGGCGCTGCTCCAGCACCCGCTGGGCGTCACCGCGCTGCCCGACGGGTCGGTCGCGGTGTGCGATACGTACAACCACGCCCTGCGGCGCTACGACCCGGCGAGCGGGCAGGTCACCACCCTGGCGACCGACCTGCGCGAGCCCAGCGACGCCGTGCTGGTGGGTGACGACATCGTGGTGGTGGAGTCGGCCCGGCACCGGCTGACCCGGCTGCGGCTTCCCGAGGAGGCCGTACGGGTCGACGCGGTCGCCCACCGCACCCGGCGGGCCGCCACCGAGGTGGCCCCCGGCACGCTCCGGCTCGACATCGTCTTCCAGGCGCCGAGCGGCCAGAAGCTCGACACCCGTTACGGTCCCTCGACCCGGCTGCTGGTCTCCTCGACGCCGCCCGAGCTGCTGACGGCGGGGGAGGGGGCCGGGACCGACCTGTTCCGGGAGCTCGCGCTGAACCCGGAGCTGACCGAGGGCGTCCTGCACGTCTCCGCGATGGCCGCGTCCTGCGACGACGACCCGGAGAACGAGTACCCGGCCTGCCACGTCCACCAGCAGGACTGGGGCGTGCCGCTGAGCATCACCCCCGGCGGCGCGACCCGGCTGCCGCTGGTGCTGGCGGGGATGGACGACTGAGTCGCTGCGTCACCGTCACCGTGCCCGCCGGGGGAGGTTCCCCGGCGGGCACGGTCATGACGGTGTGATGGCGGCGGGTCAGTTCTCCAGGAACGCCAGCATGACGTTGGCCAGGAGGTACGGGTCGTCCGCGCCGCACAGTTCGCGGGCGCTGTGCATCGAGAGGATGGCCACGCCGATGTCGACCGTCTGGATGCCGTGGCGGGCCGCGGTGATCGGGCCGATCGTCGTGCCGCACGGCATCGAGTTGTTGGAGACGAAGGTCTGCCACGGGACGCCGGCGCGTTCGCAGGCGTTCACGAACACCGCGCGGCCGCTGCCGTCGGTCGCGTAGCGCTGGTTGACGTTGACCTTGAGGATCGGGCCGCCGTTGGCGCGCGGGTGGTGCGAGGGGTCGTGCCGCTCCGCGTAGTTGGGGTGCACGGCGTGGCCGGTGTCCGAGGAGAGGCAGATCGCGCCGGCGAAGGCCCGCGCGCGGTCCTCGTAGGAGCCGCCGCGCGAGAAGACTGAACGTTCCAGCACATTGCCCAGCAGGGGCCCGTCCGCGCCGGTGTCCGACTGCGAGCCGTTCTCCTCGTGGTCGAAGGCGGCCAGGACGGGGATGTGGTCGAGCGTGCCGGCCGTGGAGGCCGCGGCGAGCGCCGCGACGCCCGCGTGGACGGAGAGCAGGTTGTCCATGCGCGGGCCCGCGAGGAGTTCGCGGTCGCGGCCGAGGTAGGCCGGGGGCTCGATCGAATGGACCATCAGGTCCCATCCGGCGACGGAGCCGCGCTCGAGTTCTTCCTCGTCCTCCAGGAAGGCGATCAGGTCGCCTTCGTGGACGTCGCCGAGGCCCCAGATCGGCTGCATGTGCCGCTGCTTGTCCAGCTTGAGCCCGTCGGTGTTCACCGACCGGTCCAGGTGCACGGCGAGTTGGGGTACGCGCATCAACGCCCGGTCGATGTTGACGAGCCGTTCGGTGCCGTCGAGGAGGGTCAGCCGTCCGGCCAGGCCCAGGTCGCGGTCGAGCCAGGTGTTGAGCAGGGTGCCGCCGTAGATCTCCACGGCGATCTGCCGCCAGCCCTGGGTTCCGGTGTCGGGCAGCGGCTTGACCCGGAGGTTGGGGGAGTCGGTGTGCGCGCCGATGATCCGGAACGGGGTGTGCGCGGCCGCGCCCTCGGGCACGTACCAGGCGATGATCGCGCCGCCGCGGAGTACGAACTTGCCCCCCGTGCTCGCATCCCACGCGTCGGTCTCGGCCAACTGCCTGAATCCGGCCTTCTCCAGCCGCTCGGCCGCGTTGGCCACGGCGTGGTACTGCGACGGACTCGCCGCCAGGAAGGTCATCAGGTCGTCGGTGTGGCCGCGGTCGAAGCGGGCGGCGGCGGGAGAGCTCATGTGGGTCACCTTAACGACGGTCGTGTTCGTCATGGCCGGACTGCGGCGGATAGCCGGAGAAGGGGCCGCGGGGGTGTGGCCCGGGCCCCCGGGCTGTGTCAGCCCGGCGGACGGTCGAAGCGGCGCTGCAACTGCCTGCGCTCGCCCCGGCGGATGCGCGGGAGCATCTCCGGGGTCTGCGCGGAGCGCTGCGCGCGTCTCTTGCGTCCGGCGCAGAAGATACAGGCCTCACCGGGAGGGGCGTCGGGATCGATGGGTGCGCCCGGGTGCTCGGAGCAGCCGGAGGCGTTGCGCGGCCGGGACAGCTCGCGGGCCACGATGAAGGCCCGGTGCAGGTCGTCGGCCATCGCGACGAAGTCGTCGGGGGGCGAGGACAGGCTCAGGTGGAAGCGCCGCTCCTCGACCGTGCGCAGGCGGGTCTGCAGCGCCTGGAGCGTGTACGGGGGATCGGGTACGGGGTATCCGAGCCGGCGCTGCTCCCCGGCGGGCGGGGCGGCGGAGGCTGCCCGGGCGCCCTGCGCGCGCAGTCCGAGGCGGCGCCGGTCGTTGCAGATCAGGCAGCGCCCCCAGCCGTCGGGCGCTTCGGGGTCGAGGGCGCCGTTGGGGTGTTCCGGACAGCCGGTGTAGCTCTTGGCGGGGGCGAGCCCGGCGGCGGTCTGGAAGGCGGTGTAGAGGGCGTCGGCCACCGATTCGTACTCGGTGGGGTGGGCGCCCTCGTAGAGCTCCTTGAGGTGGTCTCCGAGGCTGCCCACGGCGGACTGCAGCTCCTTGAGGGCATAGGGCCGCCCGGTGGGGACCGAGTACCCCCTGCTGCCGCGCTGCTGCTCCTGTGGACTCATACCCACGAGCGTCCCACGAACCACCGACATCCCGGGAACCCCGCAGCCCACAGGCGGTACGGGGCTGCGGGGGAAGGCCGCCGCCGCGCGCACGCCGACGGCCGGGCCCCCGTGCGGAGGACCCGGCCGCCTGCGCGTACGTACACCGCGTACAGCTGGGGGATGGAGGTTACGGGGCCTAGAAGGCGGCCTCGTCGAGCTCCATCAGGGTGTTGTCGACGGCCTCGGCGAGCGCGCGGGCCACCGCGACGCCCGGGAGGACCTCGCCGGCGAAGAACTTCGCCGCCGCGATCTTGCCGGTGTAGAACGGCACGTCCTTGGCGGAGGCGGCCGGCAGCTTCTCGGCGGCCACGGCCGCGCCCTTGAGGAGCAGGTAGCCGACGACCACGTCACCGGAGGCCATCAGCAGCCGGGTGGTGTTCTGGCCGACCTTGTAGATGTTCTTGACGTCCTCGCCGGTGGCGGTGAGGTCGACGACCATCTGGCCGACGATGGCTTCCAGGTCGACGGCCGCCTTGGCGAGCGCGTCGCGGGCCGGGGCGAGGTCCTCGCCGCCGGGGCCCTCGGCCAGGAACTTCTTGACCGTCTCGGTGAGGACGTTCAGGGCGGCGCCCTGGTCGCGGACGATCTTCCGGAAGAAGAAGTCCTGGCCCTGGATGGCCGTGGTGCCCTCGTAGAGGGTGTCGATCTTGGCGTCGCGGATGTACTGCTCGATCGGGTATTCCTGCAGGTAGCCCGAGCCGCCGAAGGTCTGGAGCGACTGCGCGAGCTGCTCGTAGGACTTCTCGGAGCCGTAGCCCTTCACGATCGGCAGGAGCAGGTCGTTGAGGCCCACGAGGGACGCGGTGTCCTCGCCGGCGGCCTGCTTGACCTGGATCTCGTCCTGGACGGAGGCGGTGTACAGGACCAGGGCGCGCATGCCCTCGGCGTACGCCTTCTGCGTCATGAGCGAGCGGCGCACGTCGGGGTGGTGCGTGATGGTGACCTTGAGGGCCGTCTTGTCCATGAAGTTGGCCAGGTCCGGACCCTGCACGCGCTCCTTGGCGTACTCCAGGGCGTTCAGGTAGCCGGTCGACAGCGTCGCGATGGCCTTCGTGCCGACCATCATCCGGGCGAACTCGATGATCATGAACATCTGGCGGATGCCGTCGTGCTTGTCACCGATGAGCCAGCCCTTGGCGGGGTGCTGGTCGCCGAAGGTCATCTCGCACGTGTTGGAGGCCTTGAGGCCCATCTTGTGCTCGACGTTCGTCGCGTAGACGCCGTTGCGCTCGCCCAGCTCGCCGGTCTCCCAGTCGAAGTGGAACTTCGGGACCAGGAAGAGGGACAGGCCCTTGGTGCCCGCGCCGTGGCCTTCGGGGCGCGCGAGGACGTAGTGGAGGATGTTCTCCTCCATGTCGTGCTCGCCGGAGGTGATGAAGCGCTTCACGCCCTCGATGTGCCAGGAGCCGTCGTCCTGCTGGACCGCCTTGGTGCGGCCGGCGCCGACGTCCGAGCCGGCGTCCGGCTCGGTGAGGACCATGGTGGAGCCCCAGCGCTTCTCGACCGCGAGCGCGGCGATCTTCTTCTGGACCTCGTTGCCCTCTTCGAAGAGGACGCCGGCGAACGCCGGGCCGGAGGAGTACATCCACACGGCCGGGTTCGCACCCAGGATCGTCTCGGCGAAGGCCCAGATCAGGGAGCGGGGCGAGGTGGTGCCGCCGATCTCCTCGGGCAGGCCCAGGCGCCAGTACTCGGAGTCCATGAAGGCCTTGTAGCTCTTCTTGAAGGACGCCGGGACGGGCGCGGTGTTCGTCGTCGGGTCGAAGACCGGCGGGTTGCGGTCGGCGTCCTCGAAGGAGGCGGCCAGCTCGTTCTCGGAGAGCTTGGCGATCTCGCTGAGGATCGTCTTGGCGGTCTCGGTGTCCATCTCACCGAACGGGCCAGTGCCGTAGACGTTGTCGCGGCCGAGTACCTCGAAGAGGTTGAACTCGATGTCGCGGAGATTCGACTTGTAGTGCCCCATGGCGACGGCTCCGTTAAGGCTCGGTGAGAGTGGTTCCTCGTGCATACCAATCGGTAACGTAATGATGCTACCCACCGGTAATAAGAGCAACCCTTCCGTGGCGACTGTGACCAGGGTCAAGTTCGAGCTCGCACCAGACGGTCTTGCTCCCGGGCCCCTTGATGACGCCCCATTGCAGCGCCAGCGCGTCGAGCAGGGCTAGACCCCGCCCGGATTCGTCGCCGTCTGTGGGGTGTCGCCTTACGGGCCATGCGTGCGGGGCGGGGTCGGTGAGCTCGACCCGCGTACGGGCTGCCCTTCCGGTGATCCGCAGCGTGACGGGCGTGCCTTCGCCCAGGTGGGCGAGGGCGTTGGTGAGCAGCTCGCTGACGCAGAGCTCGGCGTCGGGGGAGGCCCCGGGCCCCAGGTGCTCCCGCACTGCGTGGCGGGCCAGGGGGACGGCGCCGGGGGTGGCGAGCAGTCGGAGCGTGAGGCTGTTCATGGCGTGGCCAGGGCGTTGGCGAGGCGCTGCGCGGTGGCGGGGTTGCAGTTGCCGAGGGCGATGAGGGGTGGATTCGTGTACCGCCCGGCGTAGGAGAGGAGGTGGAGGTCGAGGGAGGGGAGCGTGATGCCGTGCCCTGCGAGGGCGGCTCGGAGGTTGTCCAGGGCCTGGGTCGCCTCGTGGTCGTGGGGGTGGTCGCTCATGACGGAGCCGGCCTTTCGCAGCGGGGAGTGACGAACTGCTCACAGCGTGGCGTGGCCGGGCGTAGCTTTGGAAGAGTTTCGAGTTCCGCTGGACAAGTGGCAAATGGCGGTGGTGGGTTGTGCCCGCTCGTAAGGACCCCGACGCTTCGGCGAACGTCCCCTCCTTCTATGGCGCCGAGCTGCGCTACAAACGGGAATCGGCTGGTCTCACGCTGGAACAGCTGGCGGAGGGCAGCTTCCGGGGGGTGCCGTTCCTGAGCCAGATCGAGCACGGCGAGCGGCGCATGCCGCTGGATCTGGCCCGGCACGTGGACGGGAAGCTGGGCACGGACGGGTTTTTCGAGCGGCGCTGTGAAGATGCGCGCAAGGCGAGGCAGTCCGGGCATGCGGAGTACTTCGCCGACGTCGCGGAGATGGAGCCGTACGCGGAGACCATCGAGGAGTGGGCTCCGATGCTCGTCCCCGGCCTGTTGCAGACACCCGCTTATGCGCGGGCGCTCACGCGGGCAGCGATGCCCCGGGCCCTCGATAGCGAGGTTGAGGAGAAGGTACGAGCCCGTGTCGCGCGGGCTCAGCTGTTCAAGGGCGAGTCGCCCCCGGCGTACTGGGTGGTAATGGACGAGTCGCTCATCCGGCGGCGGGTGGTTCCTGCGGGAGGGATGGCCGAGTTGCTGGACCACATTGCGAACGTGGTCAGAACCACTCGTTCCATTCTGCAGATCGTTCCGGAAAACGCTGCGGCCCATCCGTTCATGATGGGCATGGCCAAGGTGATGACCTTCGTGGATGCGCCACCCGTCGTGTACACCGAGAGCCTGCACAGCGGACAACTCATCGACTTTCCGGCCCTCGTGAAGGACTACCGCAGGTCGTACGATCTGCTCAGGGCTGTCGCGCTGTCACCTGAGGCGTCCCTGGCGAGGATCGACGCAGCTGCAGAGGACTTCAGAAATGGCAAGCACCGCGATTGACTTGACGTCCGCCTGCTGGCGCAAGAGCAGCTTCAGCAACGGCACCGGCGGTGACTGCGTCGAGGTGGCCGACGGCCTGACCGGCGTCGTCCCCGTTCGGGACTCCAAGGTGCAGGACGGGCCCGTCCTGGTGATCGGTGCCACGGCCTGGCACGGCTTCGTGCAGGGGCTGAAGTCCCACTGACCGGAACTCGACGTCCCGGCGGCCTGCCACCTCGGTAGGCTTCGGGCCATGTACGGCTATGACCAGAACGTGAGCGCGGGGCAGCAGGGCTACGCCCAGCCCCAGCAGGGCTACGCGCAGCAGCCTCAGCAGCCGCTGTACCCCGAGCCCTCGCCGCCCTCCCTCGCGGACGCGGTACGCGCCTTCACGACCGGGTCGCTGTCCGCCGAGGACTTCCAGCAGATCTTCGCCTCCTCGAAGGTCTACTGCCCGCGCGGCGACACCCCGGGTTTCCTCGCGCTGCACAACACGCAGCAGCCGGTCATCCCGATGTTCACCACGCTCAAGGAGCTGCGCCGGTACGCCGGCAAGGAGTCCAAGTACTTCGTGATCACCGGCGCCGAGGTGATCGACCTGCTGCCCACCGGCTACGGCTTCGTCCTCGACATGGAAGGCGACCACCGGATGGTCTTCGACGCGAAGGCGGTCGAGCAGATGGTCGACTTCGCCATGCGCCGCATGTACGGCTAAACACCGAGAGCCGGGTCGGGGGGCGGACATGCTGCGCGTGCACTTCGAGGCCGAGGACCTGCTCAACGTCACCTTCGCGAGCGAGCCCCTGCCCTTGGTGGAGCTGGCCCTCGCGCTCGTCGCGGCGCAGCGGACGGACCAGCAGGCGGTTTTCGGCCGCTGGCGGAGCCTCGCCGCGCGGGACCTGCCCGGGCGGGTGCGGCCGCTTTTCGACCTTCTTCGCCCCGACGGCGACAACCCCCACTTCGTGGAGCCGTACGCACGGAGCCTGGAGGAGGGCCTCACCGTCATCCGGGACCGGGTCTCCTTCCTCACCCCGGAGGGGCTGGCCCGCGCCGCCACCCGCGCGCCCGGGTCCCCGTCCTGGCTGCGCGCCCTGTGGGGGCAGGACCGGGAGGCCTGGGAGCAGCTCGACTCCGCGATCCGGTCCGCGTACGACGTGCTCATCGCCCCGCAGTGGCCGCGCATCCGGCAGTCCTTCCAGGCGGACGTGGCCTGGCGGACCCGGTTGCTGGCCGCGCACGGGATCAAGGCCTGCCTGGCCAGTACCCACGTGGCGGCCGACTGGTCGGGCCTGGTCTTCGAGGTGGACCGGCCGCCGGACTACGAGGTCCGGCTCGGCGGGCGGGGGCTGGTGCTGATGCCCTCGCCGTTCTGGACGGGCCGCCCGCTGCTGGACGACCACCCGGACGGGACGTACGTACTCCTCTACCCGGCGCTCACCCCCCTGCCGCTGGTGTCCCCGGACCGGGCGGAGGGCGCGCTGGACGCGCTGCTGGGGCGGACCCGGGCGGCGGTGCTCCAGCTGCTGATCGAGCAGCGGACCACCTCCGAGCTGGCCCGCGACCTCGACATCAGCCTCCCTTCGGTCTCGGAGCACACCCGCACCCTGCGCGCGGCCGGCCTGATCACCACGGCCCGGGACGGCAAGGCGGTCCTGCACTCGGCGACCGCGCTGGGCGTGGACCTCCTCCACAGCGGCGGCTGAGCGTTTCCGTCGTGTCAGGAGCGGTGGCGGAGCCGCCAGAAGACCGCCGCCACCGCGGCCAGTGCCAGGGCGAGGGCGCCGTACGTCCACAGGACGGCGAGGTCGGGGCGGTGGGCCAGGGAGGTCCGGATGCCCCCGACGGACAGGGCGCCGATTGCCTGGGCACCGCCCTCCAGGCCCTTGAACCCCGTCGACCAGCGCAGCAGCAGGCAGCAGGCCAGGCAGAGGACGCCCCAGGTGGCGAGGTAGGGCCACGGTGAGCCGGGGAGCGGTTCCAGCGGGAGGCCGGTGGCCGGCCACCGGAAGAAGGCGTACCCGACGGCCACGACCACGGCCGTGACGGCGGCGGACCAGCCCAGTGCCGCGAGCGCGGCCCGCGGGTTCGCGGGCTCGGTGGCCACCTCCGCGCCGGGCTGCGGCGTGCCGTCGGCCTCGTTCGTCGAGGTGGTCACTGATCGGGCTCCTGTCGTGCGGCTGCGCCGGTCCGTAGGGATCGACGATGTCGATCATGAGGACGCCCGTCCGGGGCCTCTGGTTGTCCCGGGCATGACCGCTCTCCCCGGACCGGGCGGTCCCGGCGCCGAGCGCAGGTTTCGGCGGTACCCGAAAGGATCGCGGCGGCGGCCGGGAGTCCCGAGTATCAGTGCTGCGGGGGAACCACGGGGGGTCCTCCGCACCACCTACGAGGAGGCAGAGATGGCTCGCACGTCGATCCGTACGACGCTCGCCGCAGTGGCGGCCACGGGAATGCTGGCGCTGGGTACGGGGGTCCTGGCGGCAGCACCCGCGCAAGCCGCGGACGGTGACCGGTGGCACGGGTGTCCGTGGGAGGCGGTCTGCATCTACCCGCAGGACGCGGGTTGGAACAACGACCGCCCGTCGGCCGTCTACTGGGACGGCGTCTATCAGCTCTACAACCAGGAGGGCTGGCACTTCGTGGTCAACAACCAGAGTGACAAGTGGGTCGACCGGCTCTGCTACGACTCCTGGGGCAACAACTGCGACTCCTACGTCCAGCCGGCCGGCACGACGTGGATGGTCAACCTCAGCCCCATGAACTCGATCAAGCTCAGCGCCCACTAGCCCCGGCCGGTTCGGGGCCCGCCCCCGGGCCGTTCGGGGGCGGTGCTGGTGGCGGGCTCTGGTGCCCGGTCGGATCCTGAGACCCCGGGGGAATTCCCCCGGGGTCTTCTCTGTTCTGTCGGGTGGCAGAAAGTTCGGGTTTCAACTAAACTCGACGCCAGAAGGAGGTTCCGACCATGCCTGCAGTGACTGTGGAGAACCCGTTGACGCTCCCGCGCGTCGGGGAGCCGGCCCAGGAGACGACCGCCCGCAAGGTGCTGGCCGTCACGACCGCCCCGGGTGGCTTCGAGGGCGAGGGATTCCCGGTGCGCCGTGCGTTCGCCGGGATCAACTACCAGTACCTCGACCCGTTCATCATGATGGACCAGATGGGCGAGGTGGAGTACGCCCCGGGCGAGCCCAAGGGCACCCCCTGGCACCCCCACCGCGGCTTCGAGACCGTCACCTACCTGATCGACGGAACCTTCGTCCACCAGGACAGCAACGGCGGCGGCGGCGTCATCAACGGCGGCGACACCCAGTGGATGACGGCCGGCAGCGGCCTGCTGCACATCGAGGCCCCGCCGGAGTCGCTCGTGGTGTCCGGCGGGCTCTTCCACGGCCTCCAGCTGTGGGTGAACCTCCCCGCCTCCGACAAGATGATGCCCCCGCGCTACCAGGACATCGGCGGCGGCCAGGTCCAGCTGCTCTCCACCCCGGACGGCGGCGCCCTGCTCCGCGTCATCGCCGGCGAGCTGGACGGCCACCAGGGCCCCGGCATCACCCACACCCCGATCACGATGATCCACGCGACGGTCGCCCCCGGCGCGCAGATCACCCTCCCGTGGCGCGAGGACTTCAACGCCCTGGCGTACGTACTGGCCGGGCGCGGCTCGGTCGGCGAGGACCGTCGGCCCATCCACACCGGACAGACCGCGGTCTTCGGCGAAGGCGGCTCGCTGACCCTGCGGGCGGACGAGGGCCAGGACTCCAACGCGCCCGCGCTGGAGATCGTCCTGCTCGGCGGGCAGCCGATCCGGGAGCCGATGGCGCACTACGGGCCGTTCGTGATGAACAGCAAGCACGAGCTGCAGCAGGCGTTCGACGACTTCCAGGCGGGCCGACTGGGCCGCATCCCCACCACCGAGCGCACCGGCCTCGGCCACCGCGGCACGGGCGAGGCCGCGGAGGACTGACCCCCGCCCCCTGTGCTCGAGCCCGTACGACGAAGCCCCTGGCCACCGGCCCGGGGCTTCGTCGTGCAGTGACGATCACGGAAGAACAGCCGCAGGATCATGGCCGGAACTTGATCGTCTCGGGCCGATGAGACGGTGGACGCACCCTCAACCGCGCCATATTCTTTGGGCGCTCGGCCCGGAAGGCGCCGGCAGACCCGTGCCCCGGTCGGCCTCTGGCGGAGCCGCCGGGCGAGGCCGGAGCGCTCGTGCCGACTCGCGATGCGAAGAAGGACACGGATGGCGCAGGAACTGGGCACGACGACCGACGTGGCTCGGCTGAGCCTCCCGGAGTCCGACTTACCCGAAACGGCCGAGGCTACGAGCGGTACGTCCGGTCGCCGCCGACGCCGTTGGGTGGTGGCCGTGGCCATCGGCGCCGTGGTCACCACGCTCGGGGGGCTGGGTGCGACGGTGCTGGTGAAGTCGCCGGCGCAGGTCGCCGCGGACGCCGCTGCGCCCCGGCCCGACGTGCTGACCGCGACGGTGGAGCACCGGGTGCTCACGTCGTCCGTCATCACTCGCGGCCAGGTCGTCGCGGGCCAGACGGTCGAGGTGATCCCCCAGGTGACCGCCGGGGTGGGTGCCGCACGCCCGGTGATCACCAAGCTGCGGGTGCGGCCCGGGGACACGGTGAAGGCCGGGCAGGTCCTGATGGAGGTCTCCGGGCGGCCCGTGTTCGTGCTGGAGGGCAGCCTGCCCGTCTACCGCGACCTGAGCCCGGGCGCCACGGGCGACGACATCGCTCAGCTGCAGAAGGCGTTGAAGGCACTCGGCCACTCCTCGACGCCCGACGCCGCGGGCAGTTTCGGTGCCGGTACGAAGGCTGCGCTCAACTCCTTCTACAAGGCCGTGGGTTACAGCCCGGTGTCCGCGAACGGCGTCGAGGGCGACCCGGTCGCGGAGGCCCGGAGCCAGGTCGTCGCAGCCGAACGCGCCCTGGAGGACGCCCGGAGTGCGCAGGCGGAGGCTTCCGAGCCGGGGGAGAAGCCGGGCTCCGAGGCGGCGGCCGCCACCCGTGGCGACGGCGGGAAGGCCGTGCGCAGGGCGAAGGAGGACCTGGCCGAGGCGAAGAAGAAGCTCACCGCCGCGGAAGCGGCCGCCGGGCCGAAGCTGCCCGCGGCCGAGGTGGTGTTCCTGCAGAGCTTCCCGGCCCGGGTGGACTCGGTGGTCGCGAAGGTGGGCGCCGAGGCGACCGGTACCGCCATGACGCTGTCCGCGGGCAGGCTGGTGGTGCAGGCCTACGTCCCCGAGCACCAGAAGGACCTCATCCAGGCGGGGCGTGCGGCCGAAATCTACTCCGAGGTGACCGGCCTGTCCGCGAAGGGCGAGGTCACGCTCGTCTCCGACGAGCGCTCCGAGCCCGGCTCCTCGACCGGACAGGCGAAGCCCGGCGCGCCCGCGCCCGCGCCGGGTGGCCAGGGAGCGACCGGGTGGCTCGTGGAGATCACCCCCAGTGAGCCGCTGAAAGCGGAACTGACCGGCCAGGACGTACGCGTCACCGTCGCCGCGGCGTCCACGGACGGCAAGTCGCTCGTCGTACCGATCACCGCGATCAGCTCCGGGGCCGACGGCCGGACCACCGTGACCGTGCTGGACGAGAGCGGGGAGCGGCGCCGGGTGGAGATACGGGCGGGCACGGCGGGGGACGGCTTCGTGGCCGTCACCCCCGTGGTGGACCGCTCGCTGGCGGGGGGCGACCGGGTGATCACCGGAGTCGCGCGCGCGAAGGCTTCCCCGTGATGGAGTCCGAGCCGGTCATCGAGTTCCGCGGGATCGGGCTCACCTACCCCGGGCCGCCCCCCGTGGCCGCCCTCAAGGCCTGCGATCTGACCGTCGGGCGGGGCGAGTTCGTCGCCGTCGTCGGTCCGTCGGGTTCGGGGAAGTCCACGTTCCTCAACATCGTCGGACTGCTGGACGCGCCCACCGGCGGCACCTACCTGCTGGACGGCATCGACACCGGCACCCTCCGGGACGCCGACCGCACCGCCCTGCGCGGGCTGCGCATCGGGTTCGTGTTCCAGTCCTTCCATCTGCTGCCCCAGCGCAGCGCGTTGGAGAACGTCACGCTCGCCCTGGTCTACGACGGCACCCCGCGCCGGGAGCGGCGCGCCCGCGCCCGCCACGCGCTGGAGCAGGTCGGTCTCGGCCATCGCATCGAGGCGCTGCCCACGCGGCTGTCCGGCGGAGAACGCCAGCGGGTGGCCATCGCCCGCGCGCTGGTCACCCGGCCGTCCCTGCTGCTGTGCGACGAACCGACCGGAAACCTCGACACGGCGAACGCCGATTCGGTACTGGCCCTGTTGGAGAGGCTGCACGCGGACGGCATGACGGTCCTGGTGATCACCCACGATCCGCTCGTCGCCGCCCGTGCCAAGCGCACGGTGACGATCCGGGACGGAGTGCTGAGCGTCTCGGACGTGGCCGCGTCCGGGTCGTCCGCGTCCGGGTCGTCCGCGTCCGGGTCGTCCGCGTCCGGGTCGTCCACGTGAGGCGGCGCACGCGGCGTGACAGCCGTATTCGGCCCTCCGTGTTCGGCTGGCGCGACGTGCTCTCCGAGTCCCTCGCCGGCATGCTCCAGCGGCCGGGCCGCTCGGCGCTGACCGCCCTCGGCACGGTGCTCGGCGTGGGCACGTTCGTGGCGATCCTCGGGCTGACCGCCACCACCTCGTCACAGATCGACACCCGGTTCAACGCCCTCAGCGCGACCGAGGTGACCGTCGAGGACATCGCCCGCGAACGGGACGAGTTCGCCGGGCCCGCCTTCCCGAAGGACGCCGACGCACGGATCGAGAGCCTCAACGGGGTCGAGTACGCAGGGGTGTTCTGGCCGGTGAGGCTGTCGGCGGAGGAGGCCGTACGGTCCTCCGCGGTGGTCGGGGACCGCCTCGCCCAGGGTGCCACCGACGTCGTGGCCGCCTCGCCCGGGGTGCTCGCCGCGGCGGGCGCCCGCCTGGCCGAGGGAAGGCTCTACGACGCCTACGCCTCGGACCAGGAGGCGCCGGTGGCCGTCATCGGTACGGGAGTTGCCGACCGGCTCGGCATCACCACGCTGGAGACGAACCCGGCGATCTTCATCGGCGGCCGGCCGTTCACCGTCATCGGCATCGTCGCCGACACGGAACGCAAGGCCGACCTGCTGATGTCGGTCGTCGTACCCCGC
This sequence comes from Streptomyces sp. NPDC058289, assembly GCF_042880975.1. Taxonomy (NCBI): domain Bacteria; kingdom Bacillati; phylum Actinomycetota; class Actinomycetes; order Kitasatosporales; family Streptomycetaceae; genus Streptomyces; species Streptomyces sp. NPDC058289. Next base: position 79,149 of record NZ_JBHVYI010000010.1, on the reverse strand, counting down.
ACCACGGCGGAACGGATCTGGGGCGAGCCCGACTCCGGCGGAGCGAGGATGCTGGTCACGACCAGGCTCGGCGCGGCCCGGCAGATCGGGCACGAGGCCCCGACGGCGCTGCGCCCCGACCATCCGGAGTACTTCAAGGTCGTTCCGCCGCCCGACCCCAAGATGCTCCGGGGCCAGGTCGGCGACGACCTGAACCGGCTGTTCCTGCTGCTGGCGGTCATCTGCCTGGTGATCGGCGCCGTCGGCATCGCCAACACCACCCTGGTCGCCGTCCTGGAGCGCACGGGAGAGATCGGCCTGCGCCGGGCCCTTGGCGCACGCGGCCGCCACATCACCGTGCAGTTCCTCGCGGAGTCCGGAGCGCTCGGCGCGCTGGGCGGCCTCGTCGGGACCTCCCTGGGCGTCCTGACCGTGGTGATGGTCGCCGTGGTCCGCGACTGGACCCCGGTGGTGCACCCGGCGACGGCGGCAGCGGCACCGGTCATCGGACTGGCGACGGGCCTCCTCGCCGGCCTCTACCCCGCATGGCGCGCGGCGCGCATCCAGCCGGCGGAGGCCCTGCGCCGCTGACCCCCTCAGGCTGCCGGGGCCGCCCCGCTCAGCAGACCGATCAGTCGCGAGCTGCTGTCGGCGCCGAAGCCCGCGGCGACTCCGCGCCGGTACAGGTCGGCGTGCGCCGTCAGGATCCCGGTGTCCACCCCGGAGTCGGCCGCGGTGTGCAGGACGTGCTCCACGCTCGCCGCGCACATGGTGAGGCGCTGGTGCGTGCCCTCGTGCGCGTCCGCGTCGATCAGCGGGGCGGAGCCCTCGTAGAAGCCGCGCATGGTGTCGGCCGTGTAGCCGGCGTACGGCACGATGTCCGCGGCCGTCAGACCGTTGGCCCGCGCCACGGCGAGGGCCTGGTACCAGCCGGTGTACGCGGTCCAGAACATGATCATGTTGAGCTGGTAGTAGAGCTGCGCGTACCCGGCGTCGGCGCCCCGGTAGTCGGTGGCGGCGAGCACGTCGAGCGCCGCGCGGTGCGCCGCGTAGACCTCCTCCGGGCCGCTGATGAAGACGGACGAGCCCTCCCGGCCGATGCCGGACGGCGGGACGTTGACCCCGCCGGTGAGGTACGAGGCCCCGCGCTCCTGCGCCCAGCGGGCGGCCGCCCGGGCCTTGTCGGGCACGTCGGAGGACAGGTTGGCCAGGACCCGGCCGCCGAGGTCGGCGTCTCCGAGGGCCGTGTACATGGCGTCCACGTCGATGAGGCTGAGCACGGTCAGCCCGCTCGCGGCGACCGCGTCGGCGGCACTGCCGGCCCGCCGCGCACCGCGCGCCACGAGCTCGGTGTCCTTGCCGGGGCTGCGGTTCCAGACGGTGACCTCGTACCCGGCGTCCAGGTAGGCGGCGGCCATGGCGCGGCCCATGGGGCCGAGTCCGACGACGCTGACGGTGGCTGTGGCGGCGGTGGGTGTCGTTCCGGTCGTGACCTGGTTCATGGCAGAGCTCTCCTCGGTGCGCGGGTCCGCTTCTAGAACGAACGCTCTATCCAGCGCTCGGAACGAACGTAGCACGCACTAGAACGAACGCTCTATCTAGATCCCGAGGTATGGTTCCCTCCATGGCAGCAGCAGAGGTGAAGACGGCGGACGGACTCGGGACGCGGGAGCGGCTGGTCCGCACCGCCTCGCGCCTCCTCCAGCACGGCGGGTACGAGAACACGCCGGTCAAGCAGCTCGTCCGCGAGGCGGAAGCCACCCTCGGCTCGCTCTACCACTTCTTCCCCGGAGGCAAGCAGGAGCTCGCGGTCGCCGCGATCCACTTCGGCGACGAGGAGTTCGCCGAGGCCCTCCGCTTCGGGCTGTCCGCCCACGCGGACCCGGCGCGCGCCGTGGAGGCCGTCACGGAGCTGCTCGCCGAGGCGCTCGAAGCGTCCGACTGGCGCGACGGCTGCCCCGTGACGACCACGGCGCTCGAATCGGTCGGCCGCCTGCCGGAGCTCCAGGCGGCCTGCGCCCAGGCCTTCGCGAACTGGCAGGAGCTCGTCGCCGCGAAGCTACTGGCCTGCGGCCACCCGGAGGCGGAGGCGCGCGAGCTGGCGGTCACCGTGATCAACACCCTGGAGGGCGCCGAGATGACCTCCCAGGTCACCCGGAGCCGCACCCCGCTCCTCCTGGCGGGCCGTCACCTGTCGCGCCTGGTCTCCTCGTACGCCCCGTACGCCCCGTACGCCACTGGAACCGCGCCGGGACGATCGGACTGATCAGCAGGCCGCCGCCCGGGAGCGGTCGGGGGACTGGGGCTCAGGCCTCCGCCGCGTACCGGGAGCGCAGCTCCGAGACCACTCCGAAGAAGGCTGCGGTCAGCGGTACGGCCAGCAGCATCCCGAGGATGCCGGCGACGCTCGCCCCGGCCGTGATCGAGAGCATCACCACCGCCGGGTGCATCTGCACGGTGCGGCTCTGCACCATGGGCTGGAGGATGTACCCCTCGATCATCTGGACCGCGAGCACCACGCCCAGCGCCCACAGGCCGATCACCCAGCCGCGGTCGGCGAGGGCGACGAGGACGGCCACGGCGCCGGAGAGGAAGGCGCCGAGGTAGGGGATGTAGGCGGTCACGAACACCAGCGCGGCCAGCCCCACGGCGCCCGGGACCCGCAGGATCAGCAGGCCCGCGCCGATGAGCACGGCGTCGACCAGGGCCACGAAGGTGGTCCCGCGCATGAAGCCCTCGACGGCTTCGTACGCGCGCCGCCCCATCGCCTCCATCAGGTCGCCCGAGCGGCTCGGCACCATCGAGCGCAGGGTGCCCACGGCCCGGTCGGAGTCGCGGAGGAAGAAGAAGATCAGCACCATGGCCAGCAGGGCCGTCGCGAGCATCGCCGCGACCACGCTGAGCCCGGTGACCACGCCCGAGGCGGCCGTCCCGCCGAACTTGGTGAGCAGCTCCTTGGAGTTCTCGGCCACGTCCTCCAGGGAGGTGCCGAGCGCCCCGAAGTGCTTCGCGAGGTCCTCGCCGGCCTTCCGCAGGGAGTCGATGATCTGGTCGCCGGTCTCGATGAGCGCGAGGACCACGATGTAGCCGGCCCCGCCGACCACGGCGGCCACGGTGAGGCAGGTGAGGGCCGCGGCGAGCGAGCGGTCGACCTTCATGGCGACCAGCCGCCGGTGCATCGGCCCGAGCAGGGCCGTGCCGAGCACGGCGAGCAGGACGGGCGTGACCACCGTGCGGAAGACCGTGCACAGCCACACGACGAGGGCGAGCACTGCGGTGACGAGGAGGACGACGACGCACCAGGCGGCGAGTCGGCGTACGGGCTCGGGCAGCAGGGGGGTTGTCGGCACGGCTCATACAAACACGGCCGGGGCCCGCCGCCCGGAGGTCAGTCCAGCGGGTCGGTTTGGGGTTTGGAACGTTCGTTCAGTACGAACCACGTGGACTTGCCCTCGCCGCGCGGGTCGACGCCCCAGTCGTCCGCCAGCATCTCCAGCAGCAGGACGCCCCGCCCGCTCGACGCCATCTCTCCCGGGTGGCGCTTGTGCGGCAGCTCGTCGGAGGCGTCCGCCACCTCCAGCCGCAGCCGGCGCGAGCCGAGCTCGCCCACCGCCTCTGCGATCAGCAGCGCGTCCCCGTCCGTGTGGACCAGTACGTTCGTCACCATCTCGGAGACCATCAGCACCGCCGCGTCGACCTGCTCCGGGTCCGCCCAGTCGTGCAGCAGCTCCCGGATCTGCTGGCGGACCCCCGCGACCCGCTCCGGCTCCGCCTGGGCGACGGTCGTCATCGTGCGCCGGGCCGGCCGCGACGGGTGCAGCAGCGGGGTCTCGCAGCCGCAGCCCTCGCCCTCGCGGCAGAGCAGGACGACGGCGATGTCGTCCTCGCGCCGGTCGGCCAGCGGACCGGTGGTGTGGTGGGAGGACGGGCCGTGCACCGCCTGGACCAGCAGGTCGGCCAGCCGTTCCAGGTGGCGCGGCTCCGGGTCCGCGTCCTGCGCGGCGTAGGGGGTCTGCGACTCCAGGATGGCCCGCAGCCGGGCCCAGCCCGTGTCGAGGTCGTGCCCGCCCGTCTCGATCAGCCCGTCGGTGCAGAGCATCATCGTCTCGCCGGGTTCCAGGGTGAACCGCGTCGTCGGGTAGTCGGTGTCCGGCACGATGCCGAGGGGCAGCCCGCCCGCCGTGGGCCGCATCAGGACCGTGCCGTCGGCCATCCGCACCGCCGGATCGGGGTGCCCGGCGCGGGCCACCTCGAGCAGGCCGGTCTGCGGATCGCACTCCACGTACAGGCAGGTCGCGAAGCGCGGGCTCGTGAAATCGGAGTCCCCGCCGCCCCCGCCCGTGCCCGGGCGGCCCGTGTCCGAGCCCGTGTCCTGCTCCGAGCACAGGCCCGCCAGGAAGCGGGAGGCGCGCGAGAGCACCGCGTCGGGCCGGTGGCCCTCGGAGGCGTACGCGCGCACCGCGATCCGGAGCTGGCCCATGAGGCCGGCCGCCCGGACGTCGTGGCCCTGGACATCGCCGATGACCAGCGCGAACCGTCCCGACGGCAGCGGGATCATGTCGTACCAGTCGCCGCCGACCTGGAGCCCGCCGCCGGTCGGCACGTAGCGCGCGGCCAGCGTCATCCCGGGGATCTCGGGGCCGAGCTGCGGCATCATCGACCGCTGGAGGCCCGTGGTGAGCTCCCGCTCGGATTCGGCCACGCCGGCGCGCTGGAGCGCCTGCGCGAGCATCCGGGCCACCGTCGTCAGGACGGAGCGCTCGTCGGGGGAGAAGGACACCGGGTGCTTGAACGCGGCCATCCAGGCGCCCATGGTGCGTCCCGCGACGATCAGCGGCAGGAAGGCCCAGGAGATCCGGCCGAAGCGCTGGGCGAGGGGCCAGGTGGCCGGAAAGCGCCGCTTGTAGTCCTCCGGGCTCGGGAGGTAGATCGCCCGGCCGGTACGGACGACCTCCGCGGCCGGGTAGTCGGTCTGCAGCGGCATGTCGGCGAAGGGGCCCTCGTCCCCGGGATCGTGCCCGTGGTGCCCGATGATCGACAGCCGGTCGCCGGACACCCCGAAGACGGCCAGCCCGTCGGGGATGAACCCGGGCATGGAGAGGGAGGCGGCGACCCGCAGCACCTCGGCGGTGGAGCGGGCCTCGGCCAGCGCCCGCCCGGCGTCCAGCAGGAACGCCTCGCGCGAGCGGCGCCAGTCGCCGGTGATGGGGGTGTGCACGGCCGTGGTGCCGGGCTGGGCCTCGGCTATTTCCTGGATGGTGCCGATCAGCTCGTAGTCGAGGCGGCCGTCCGCGGCGCGGTTCTCCAGCGGCTTCGAGCGGCTCCGTACGGTGCGCAGCACGCGCCCGTCCTCGTCCATGATCCGCAGCCGGGCCTCGGCGAGGGTGCCCTCGGCGACCGCGAGGTTCACGATGCCGTTGATCTCGTTCCAGTCCACCGGGTGGAAGCGCGAGCGCACGGCGACCTCGGGAAGCGCGACGGGCTCGGCGGGCAGCCCGAGCAGCCGGGCGGCCTCGCTGTCGAGGGTGACCGTCCCGGACGCGTTGTCCCATCGCCACAAACCGGTCGCGATGGCGGCCAGGACGTCCTCTGTGCGCACCCGGTCATCTTTACAGGTCATCCGCCTGACGTGCCTGTTCGCCACCCCGGCGGGACCCCCGGCGAGCGGGCCCGCACGGGCTCCCGCCCCGGACGGTAACCTTGGGACGGTTGAATCCACCCTGGTATCACGTAGAACTGGATGACTGATGCATCGGTACAGGTCCCACACGTGCGGCGAGCTTCGTGCCTCCGACGTCGCCTCCGACGTCCGGCTGAGCGGCTGGCTGCACAATCGTCGAGACCTGGGCGGCATCCTCTTCATCGATCTGCGTGACCACTACGGCATCACGCAGCTCGTCGCCCGTCCCGGCACGGCCGCGAACGAGGCGCTCAGCAGCGTCACCAAGGAGACCGTCGTCCGCATCGACGGCAAGGTCGTCTCCCGCGGCGCGGACAACGTCAACCCCGAGCTCGCCACCGGCGACATCGAGGTCGAGGTCACCGCGGTCGAGGTGCTCGGCGCTGCCGCCCCGCTGCCCTTCACCATCAACACCGACGACGGGGTGAACGAGGAGCGCCGCCTGGAGTACCGCTTCCTCGACCTGCGCCGCGAGCGCATGCACCGCAACATCATGCTGCGCTCGGCCGTCATCGCCTCCATCCGCTCCAAGATGGTGGCCCTCGGCTTCAACGAGATGGCGACCCCGATCCTCACCGCGACCTCCCCCGAGGGCGCCCGTGACTTCGTGGTCCCGTCCCGCCTGAACCCGGGCAAGTTCTACGCGCTCCCGCAGGCGCCGCAGCAGTTCAAGCAGCTGCTGATGATCTCCGGCTTCGACCGGTACTTCCAGATCGCGCCCTGCTTCCGCGACGAGGACGCCCGCGCCGACCGTTCGCCGGGCGAGTTCTACCAGCTCGACGTCGAGATGTCCTTCGTCGAGCAGGAGGACGTCTTCCAGCCGATCGAGCGGCTGATGACGGAGATCTTCACCGAGTTCGGCAAGGGCCGCCCGGTCACCTCCCCGTTCCCGCGGATCCCCTTCCGCGAGTCGATGATGAAGTACGGCAACGACAAGCCCGACCTGCGTTCCAAGCTGGAACTCGTCGACATCACCGACGTGTTCGAGGGCTCGGAGTTCAAGGCGTTCGCCGGCAAGCACGTGCGCGCCCTGGCCGTCCCGGACACCGCCGCCCAGCCGCGCAAGTTCTTCGACGGCCTCGGCGAGTACGCGATCTCGCTGGGCGCCAAGGGCCTGGCCTGGGTCCGCGTGGGCGAGGACGGCGGCCTGACCGGCCCGATCGCCAAGTTCCTCACCGAGGAGAACGTCAAGGTCCTCACCGAGCGCCTCGGTCTGGCCGCCGGTCACGCCGTGTTCTTCGGCGCGGGCGAGTTCGACGAGGTCTCCAAGATCATGGCGGGCGTCCGCGTCGAGGCCTCCAAGCGCGCCGGGCAGTTCGAGGAGGACGTCTTCCGCTTCTGCTGGATCGTCGACTTCCCGATGTTCGAGGCGGACGAGGAGACCGGCAAGATCGACTTCTCCCACAACCCGTTCTCCATGCCGCAGGGCGGCATGAAGGACCTGGAGGAGAAGGACCCGCTCGACATCCTGGCGTGGCAGTACGACATCGTCTGCAACGGCATCGAGCTGTCCTCCGGCGCCATCCGCAACCACGAGCCCGAGGTCATGCTGAAGGCCTTCGAGATCGCCGGTTACGAGGCCGAGACCGTCGAGCGCGAGTTCGCGGGCATGCTCCGCGCGTTCCGCCTCGGCGCCCCGCCGCACGGTGGCATCGCCCCGGGCGTGGACCGCATCGTGATGCTGCTCGCCGACGAGCCGAACATCCGCGAGACCATCGCCTTCCCGCTCAACGGCAACGCGCAGGACCTGATGATGGGCGCGCCCACCATCCTGGAGGAGTCCCGCCTGCGCGAGCTGAACATCGCGCTGCGCAAGCCGGTCGAGACGAAGAGCTCGGAGCCGGTCGAGAAGGCCGTCAAGCCCCACCAGTAGGCCGTTGAACGCGAAGGGGCCCGGGATCCGTACGGATCCCGGGCCCCTTCGCGTGTGAAGGCCCTCCCGGCCCTCCCGGCCCTCCCGGCCCAGCCGGCCCGGCCGGGTCAGAGTCAGTCAGAGCCAGCCGCGCCTGCCCGCCTCCAGCCCGGCCTCGAAACGGCTGCTCGCCCCAAGCCGTTCCATCAGCCCCGCCATCTGCCGGCGGACGGTACGCAGGGAGAGGCCCAGCCGCTTGCCGGCCGCCTCGTCGGTGAGCCCGCCGGCGAGGAGTTTGAGCAGTTCCCGTTCGGTCGCGTTGAGTTCCTCGTCGTCGGCGCGGCTCCGGGTGTCCGCTCCCAGCGGCACGGCAGCCTGCCAGGCCCGCTCGAACAAAGAGACCAGCGAGCTCACGATGCCGGGCGAGGTGGTGCACAGGGCGCCCGCCCGGCTGTTGTCGGGGTCCACGGGGACCAGAGCGGTGGTCCGGTCGACGACGAGCAGCCTGGGCGGCACGATCGGGCTGGTGCGCACCTCGCCGCCCAGATCCGTCATCCAGCGCGCGTAGGCGTGGGTGGCGGGATCGTTGCGCGCACTGTCCTGGTAGAGCGTCCTCATCACCACCCCCCGGGCCAGCAGGACCTCGTCCAGCGGGCGTGACGCGTCGAGGGCCGCCTGCGACTGCGCACCGCCCGGCATGATGGACAGGCATTCCTCGCGGAGGTCGCGGGTCAGCTCGCGCAGCCGGTCCTGGACGGAGTCCAGTCCGACGAGCCGCTCGAAAGCGTCCACCTCCCGCTCCGGCCGGGCCGCTTCGAGCCCGGCCACCAGCCGCGCCACGGCCTCCTTGCCGCGCACCAGTTCCTCCTGCCGGCGCAGCACCTCGGCTTCCTGCCGGCGCAGGATCATCTCCAGGCCGATGTCCGGGCTGACCGCACGCAACGCTCCCGGTACGTCCCGGGAGGGCTGGAGCAGCTCCAGATCGATCAGCCGGTCCAAGCCGGCGCGTACTTCCGCCTCCGGGAGCCCCAGCAAGAGGCACAACTCGGCTACTCCTGCGGTCGGTTCCTCCAACAGCCCTCGGTAGACCGCTTCCACGGACCGGCCCAGGCCCAGTACTTCCAACATGTCGATTCCCCCCCAACAAAGCCACCGCGGGACAACATCCTTCAGATGTCGCGCGGTGGGATTCCTCCCCGCACCGATTGTCCTTGCCGGGGAAGGGGATCTGCAAGATCAATAAGGTGGGGGGTGGGGGGGCGGGGTGTTGAGGCGGGCTTGGAGCCGCCGGCCGGACAGGCGGGCGGGATGGGGGGGAGGTGTGG